>JALNYO010000026.1 GCA_023229765.1 Syntrophales bacterium
AATTTGTTCGTTTTTAAAAAATATTTCAGCAGCAGAAACAGCTTTCGATAGTTATTGCCCACTGCCGGCCTTGCAGTTGCTTGACGGTTATTTACATGACTTCTCCGGTCGGCTGAATACTGTCATTTTTGAGGTGTCTCTCTATGGATATGAAACGCGATTATTATGAGGACGTTCAGCTCTTCAAGAGCGGGGTAGTGCTCTTCTGGACATCCGCCCTGCTGATCCTCCTTTTCACCTTTCCCCTTTATGCCCCCAATTATTACATATACCTGCTGAATATCATCATGGTGCACGTGATCCTGGCCGTGGGTCTGAATATACTTGCTGGCTCGACCGGGCAGATATCCCTCGGTCACGCGGGTTTTTTTGCGATCGGGGCGTACGGGACCGCCATGCTCATGTCAACTTTCCATATCCCGTTTCTGCTGGCAATTATCATTGCCGCGTTTGTCGCTGCCTTTTTTGGTTTTATTCTGGGGCTGCCGGCCCTGCGGCTGGAGGGCCCCTATCTGGCGATCGCCTCGCTTGGTTTTGGGCTGACGATAATGCATATCATCGGCGCCATGGAAATATTCGGAGGTCGGATGGGGATGAAGACGCCGCCTCTTGATCTGGGAATAAAGCAGCTCGGCTTCAGTCTGCCGGTGACGAATGACCTGCAGAAATATTACCTGATTCTTATAATCGCGATTATTATGGTAGTCGGCGCGGTCAATATACTGAAAACACGCGTTGGCCGCTCCTTTGTGGCGATTCGCGACAGCGATATCGCGGCGGAGGTGATCGGTGTAAATCTACCCATCTACAAAACACTGGCCTTTGCGGTCAGCGCCTTTTATGCCGGCATTGCGGGCGGCCTTTTCGGTTTTATCCTGGGATTCTTTGATCCCTTTACCTTCAACATGATTTTATCGATCATGTTTTTGGTGATGGTTGTCGTCGGCGGCCTCGGCACTGTCTCGGGGAGCATCATGGGGGCGACGCTTATCACCTATCTGCAGTACGACCTGTTTAAAAACATCGCCGAGGTTCCCTATTTCGGGAAGTTCATGCTCTACATTTCCGATAAGTGGTTCACTACCGTAGGTCTCGAAAATTTCAGCAGCATGGCCATTGGGCTTATTATGATCGGAATTATCATCTTCGAGCCGCTGGGAATGTTCGGCGTCTGGATCCGTTTTAAAAAATACTGGATGACCTGGCCGTTTTAGAGATGGATATTTGGTAACTGCTCAGGTGGATAGTCTGTAGGTGTTTAGGATACTTTGATAAAAACAGTTTTATCGGCTATGACTCAAAACTTTTAGAGACTGAAAGCGAAGCTTGCTGTTCATAAAAAATGTTGGGGGTCATTGATTCGTTCTTTGGTAGGGGGGTCGCGAATCGCCCCTACTGAGCATAATTCGGGAAGGTGATAAAATGCCCTTTGGTCAGCTTTTTGTGGAAGGATTGGCAATTGGCGCCTGTTATGGTCTCTTTGCCACGGCGGTGGTAATAATTTACAAGACATCAGAGGTGGTTAACTTTGCCCAGGGGGAGATGGCGATGTTTTCCACCTTTGTTGCCTTTCATATCCTTAATTTTTATGGATACCCTTTTTGGATGGCTTTCCTGATCACGATGCTGTTTTCAATCGTGATGGGGGTTCTTATAGAGTTTCTCTTCCTACGTCCCGCCAAGCATCCGACTATACTGGGAATGATTGTTATTACGCTGGGGGCGGAGATGTTTCTTATGGGACTGGCAAGCTGGAAATGGGGCGCCGAGCAGCAGTTCTTTTCCCTCCCCGTGAATCCCTCGGTTACCTACGAACCAGTAAAGGGGATGATTATCAACAATTGGGCAATCGCTATACTTGCCGTTACCGCCTTCATCATGCTTTTTCTTTTTGTTTTCTTTAAATATACCCGTTTGGGAACGGCGATGCGGGCGACGCAGCAGAATAAAAACGCCGCAAAAATCATGGGGATAAGAACCGAAAGGATGTTCTCCTTCGCCTGGGGGTTCAGCTCCCTGATTGGTGCGATTGCGGGAATGTTTTTTGCCTCCCGGGCAACGCTCGATCCTGCCTTTATGATGGAGCCGTTTCTGCGCGCCTTTGCCGCCGCTGTTCTCGGGGGGCTCATGAGCATCCCGGGGGTAATTATCGGCGGCGGGCTGATGGGGCTAATTGAGAACTATTTCGGGTATTTCTGGCCGGAATGGAAACCGATCATCGCCTTTATAGTCATAGTTCTGGTGCTGTGCTTACGTCCGAGCGGGCTTTTCGCCAAGCATTACATAAAGAAGGTTTAGACTTTTTTAATCATTCGTTGTGCCCGCTCCGGGCATGGGAGTTAAGATAAAGGAATGTCATTGTTTTTTGTCGGACGGAAGTGTGGATAGAGTGAGCCAGCTAACGGAAAATCCAAAACGTTCAAAAAAGGAGGTCACAATCATGGGCAGCAAGAAAATTTTTGTCACAATGGTAGCGTTAGTGGCGCTATTGTCGCTTACGGCTTTGTCATCGGCGGCCAATCCCCCGGGGTTTGACGATAACGAGATCCGCATCGGTCAGTGGGGGCCGCAGACCGGGCCGGCGGCGCCTTGGGGGTCGGTGGCGAGGGGCAGCAAGCTGCTTTTTGATATCGTCAATGAAGAGGGCGGCATTAACGGCAGGAAGATCAAGTATTTTATCCGGGATGACATGTACAATCCCGCCCAGACATCGGCGGTGGTCAAGGAACTGGTCGAGCGCCAGGGGGTCTTTGCCTTTGTCGGCGGCGTTGGCGCTGCCTGCGGCATGGCTGTCAAGGATTATCTTTCCAAAAACAAGATTGTATGGGTTGGTCCTTCCGCAGCCGATGACAACTTCATCAAGCCACTTGATCCGTATTTGTTTGCCGTTTACCCTCTCTACAACGATGAGGCGAGCATCCTTGCGAAATACATCGTCGAAAATCTCAAATCCAAAAAAATAGCTATGCTCTATCAGAATGACGCCTACGGAAAAGATGGTCTGGATGGGGCAAAGAAACGATTGGCTACTTACAAAATGCAGTTTGTAGCGGAAATTCCCGTGGAGCCGACGGAAAAGGATCTGGGATCACAAATCCTGCGCCTGAAGAATTCCGGCGCCGATACCGTCATGATGTTTGTTGGTCCCACTACCGCTGTTATTGCCCTGAAGACGAGCGCGAATGTCGGATTCAAACCGCAGTGGGTTTCCTCGAACACGCTTTCCGATTACCCGCTTATGTTCAAGATTACCGGCGGCCTCTGGGAAGGTGTTATAACGGGCGCTTTCGGAGAGATTCCCAGCTCAACCACCAACAAATACATGGTTAAATACCGTGAGGCGGCCAAAAGGCTTGCCCCGCAGGAGCGCTGGGGGACCTTTTATCTGGCGGGTCTGCTCTTTGCCGACCCGATTGTTGACGCTCTAAAGAGGGCCGGAAGAGACTTGAGCACGGAGTCGCTTTTAAAGGCGTTAAATTCCACCAAAGGACACCAGACAATCGGCCCTCCTGTCACCTGGACGGAAAAGCAGCATCAGGGCACCGATTCGGTAATGATTCAGAAATGCGGGCCGAATGGCAGCTACATTGACCTTCAGGGCTGGACAAAGAACGATCTGGCCACATGGAATAAGTAACCGCGGAGTCCGGCAGCTTTTTGTTGAATTGCAAGATGCTTTTTAGAGGGCAGTGGGAAAATAGCGTTTCCGCTGCCCTCACTTTGGGCAAATAACATTCCCTCTCTCCTTTTGTGGGATGACCAAGGTGGAAACGGATTTCTCTGAAATAGATGCAGGTGCGGAGCGGTTGTATTGGAGAGTCAGAATTAAATGAATGGAATTTCCGGAAATGGATCATTTTAAGGTTGAAAATTTAAGCATAAGCTTTGGCGGCCTGAAGGCGGTCAATGATATCAGCTTCAGCGTCGAAAAGAATTCCATCTTTTCCATAATCGGGCCGAACGGCTCCGGCAAGACTACCATTTTCAACATGATCAGCGGAATATACAAGCCCAGCCACGGCAGTATTATCTGCAATGGGGAAAATCTCGTAGGGCTTTCCCCGGATCACATCGCCCGCAAAGGGGTTGCCCGAACCTTCCAGAACATAGAGCTTTTTGGCAAGGCGACGGTAATGGATAACCTGATGCTGGGAAGGCATCTGCATATGAAAACCGGTGTTTTTGCCGGCGCCTTTCTTTGGGGCAGAGGATCATTTGCCGCAAAAGAGGAGATAGCCAACCGGAAAATAGTGGAAAAGATAATAGATTTTCTTGACCTTCAGTCTGTTCGCAACAGCTATGTGGGGAACCTGCCCTATGGCAAGCGCAAGCTGGTCGAACTGGGGCGGGCGCTCGCGCTAGAACCGCAAGTCCTTCTGCTCGATGAACCATCCGCAGGGATGAACACCGAGGAGAAGGAAGACCTGAATATCTGGATAAAGGATATTCAGGCAGATTATAAGGTTACGATCCTGCTTATTGAACACGATATGAAGATGATCATGGGCATCTCCGACCGGATACTTGCGGTGAATCAGGGGCAGAAGATTGTTGAAGGGACTGCGGCAGTCGTGCAGAGCCACCCGGAGGTTATCAAGGCCTATCTTGGGGAGGAGCGCTGATGCTGAAAGTAAGCAATATCGAAACCTGGTACGATTTGATCAGGGCCCTCCACGGCATCTCTTTTGAAATAAAACAGGGCGATATCGTTGCCCTGTTGGGTTCAAATGGCGCCGGCAAGACAACAACGCTCAAGACGATCATGCGGCTTCTCTATGATTTAAAAGAGGAGCAGCCGGAAAAGGGGACCATTGAATTTCTCGGCGAGCGCATTGATCGCAAAAATACCGATGAAATCGTTCGCATGGGGATAAGCTATGTACCGGAAGGACGAGAGGTTTTTCCGGAACTTTCCGTTATGGAAAATATCCGGATGGGCGCCTATACCAGAAGAGACAGAAAAGGGATCAATGACGATATAGAACGTATATTTGAATACTTCCCGATCCTGAAAAAAAGGTGCGATCAGGAGGCCGGGCATCTCAGCGGCGGCGAGCAGCAGATGCTGGCCATCGGGCGGGCCCTGATGAGCCGTCCCAAATTGCTGATGCTCGATGAACCTTCCCTGGGCCTGTCGCCGCTGCTGACGCAGGAGATCTTCACGATCATTGCCGACATCAATAAGCAAGACGGGGTCACGATTCTGCTGGTCGAGCAGAATGTCAATATGGCGTTGAAGTATTCCAATTTCGCGTTTCTTATGGAAAACGGCCGGATCGTCCGCGCCGACAAGCCGGAGGTTTTGCGGGAAGACGAGGACGTCAAAGAGTTTTATCTGGGGATAGCCAAAGAGGTTTCGGTGAAGGGCTACAAGCGTTATCGCCGCAAGGTCCGTTTCCGGTAAAACGAAAAAGCAGTTTGAATTAAATATTATGCCAATAGGGAGAAAAGCGGCATGCTTATAGATACACTGCCCAAGGCCTTGATTAACATGACGGGCTTGCAGCCGGAAAGGGTGGCATTGCGATACAAGGATCTTGGCATCTGGAAAGACGTCCACTGGTCGGAATATCTGCAAAAGGTCAAATACGTAGCCCTGGGGCTGCACGAACTGGGCGTGCGCAAGGGCGATCATGTATCAATCATTGGCGAAAACAAACCGGAGTGGCTCTACTGCGCCTTTGGGGCGATGTCCGCGGGCGCCACTTTTGTCGGCGTTTATACGACCAATCCCGTCAAGGAGTGCGAATATGTAGTAGGCCATTCCGAGTCGGTTGTCTATCTCTGCGAAGACGAAGAACAATTGGACAAGGCCCTCACCTTTCGCCAGAATACCCCCGCCCTTAAAAAGATGATCGTCTGGGACACGGAAGGATTGCGTGATTTTCATGACCCGATGGTGATGAGCTTTGACGAGTTGCTCGCGCTTGGAGAAAAGATCGACAAAGCGATGCCTAAACTTTTTGATGAACTTATTGCTCTGGGAAAAGGGGAGGATATAGCAGGCATTATCTATACTTCGGGGACAACTGGTCCTCCCAAGGGGGCCATGCTCTCGCATGAGGGGTATCTTTGGGTGGGGCAGAAAGCCACCATCGTTACCCAGGGCAGCCCGGACGATGAAACTATATCATTTCTTCCATTAAATCACGTATATGAACAGATTTTTGATATGATGGTGCATATGACGGTCGGCCACACCGTAAACTTTACTGAAAACACCGACACGGTTATGGCGGACATGAAGGATGTCTCTCCGACGTTGTTTCATGCGGTGCCGAGGATTTGGGAAAAATATTACTCCGGCATTGTCCTGAAGATGAAGGATGCCACGCCTTTTAAAAAACTCGTTTACAAGACATCAATCATGATCGGAGAACGTTACAATAACCAAAAACTGTCGGGTAGTCCGGTTTCGCTATGGTTAACAATTGCTTACCAGATTGCGTATTTTGTAACTTTCCGCAAGCTCAAGGAGCGTCTTGGTTTTGACCGCGTGAAAATTGGTTTTTCCGGCGCCGCGCCGATTTCAGCCAGTATATTGAAATATTTTCAGAGCATAGGAATTCCAATCCGCGAAGGTTATGGGATGACGGAGACCACCGGCATTACCCATATGTCTGAAGAAAAGAACTTCAAGATAGGAACGGTCGGCAGGGCTCTTCCGGAAACAGAGGTCGTTATTGCCGAGGATGGAGAGATTCTTGTTCGTCACAAGGGGATATTCAAGGGTTATTACCGCGATGAGGAGACAACCCGCGAGGCCCTGCAGGACGGATGGATGCATACCGGCGATGTCGGTGAGATTGATCCGGATGGCTTTCTTAAGATCACTGATCGTAAAAAGGATTTGATCATTACCGCCGGCGGCAAGAATATCGCCCCGCAGTTCATAGAAAATCTTTTGAAATTTTCACCTTACATAAACGATGCGGTGGTTATCGGCGACAAACGCAAGTTTGTCAGCGCCATCATAGTAATTGATGAGGAAAACGTGGTCAAATACGCGCAGGATATGAAGGTTCAATTCACCACGTTTGCAAGTTTGACGCATACGGCAGAGGTGATAAATCTTATTCAGGAAGAGATAAACAAGGTCAATGATCAGGTGGCGCGGGTTGAAAATATCCGTAAATTCCGTATCCTCGATAAAAAGCTCTATACCGAAGACGGTGAGGTAACCCCGACCATGAAGGTCAAACGCAAGTTCATCAATGCGCAATATGCCGATCTGATAGAGTCGATGTACAAAGGAGATTAAGGGCAGGGGAGACTGTCCCGAGAAATACCCCCTGCGGGGGAGGGCTATGATGGAGGGCAATTTAAACCCGCTTACCGATGAATATGTCTGCAATTATCTATTATGTTTATAAATTATAAGGAGTTCACATGGTTGATATTCTCTTGAAGGAAAGGACCGAGGAAGGAATCCTGATCCTCACGCTCAATCGCCCCGAGGCGATGAACTGCTTTAATTTTGAACTCCTTGCGGAGCTTTCCGATACAATCCGCGAGGCAAATTTTGACCAAACCCTCCGCTGCATAATTATAACCGGCGCGGCAGGAGGAGACCCTAAAAAATCCTCTTTTTCGACCGGTGCCGACCTGAAGGAGCGCCGCACCCTGAGCGATGATCAGGTGCGCCGTTTTATCTTCACGATCCGCAACACCTTTACCGCCGTGGAGCAGGTGCGTGTGCCGGTAATCGCGGCGATAAACGGATATGCTTTTGGCGGCGGCGCGGAGCTCGCCCTTGCCTCCGATATCAGAATCGCCTCCTCCAACGTAATCATGGGGCTGACCGAGACCAGCCTCGGCATCATTCCGGGCGGCGGCGGCACCCAGCGGCTGCCGAGGATCGTCGGACTTGCGAAGGCAAAAGAACTGATCTTTACTGCCAGAAGGATAGACGCCGAGACCGCCCTCCGGATCGGTCTGGTCAATCGCGTTGTCGAACCGGCGGAGCTGATGGCGGCGGCGCTGGAGATGGCTCGGGAGATAGCGAAAAACGGTCCGATCGGGGTTGCCCAGGCGAAGTTTGCGCTGAACTATGGGACGGAGGCATCCCTTGGCGTTGCCCTTTCGCTCGAATCAAAGGCCTATGATGTGACCATCCCCACCAAAGACCGCTTGGAGGCCCTCGCCGCATTTGCCGAAAAACGGAAACCGGTATTCCGGGGCGAGTAACTAAAAGCGGCTAAAGTCGCGCCGCTGCGGCGTTAGTTGTAAATCTCCAAGAGTACTGGTCAGCGGCCGCCGAGTTCCTTCTCCAACTGCCTGACGACATCTCCGATGAAATCGTGAAATCCCCAGCCGATGCCGTCGGTCATCCGTTCCACTCTCGTCAAGCGATCACGAAGCTGTGGATACATCTCCCGCGCCTCAGCGTGCAGCAGGTCGGCAAGCTCCTCCAGTGCAGACTCCACGCTGTCGTAAAACCGTTCGTCGATATCCCCATACTCGCGGGTGAATCTGGCGCCGTTTTCCACATAAGTCATCAGCAGTTCCACCGTACCGGCAAGGTTGCACGTGGCCTTGCGGTAATCGCAGATCGCCTTGCGCGCCTCTCCTAACTTCAGCTTGCCATCGCCTCGTGCGGGAAAGAACTGCGCCACAATCTTGGCCCGATACTTCTCCAGAGCCTCGCCGCCGCCCTCTCCGGTCTGACAGCGGGCATGGATAAAGTTGCGATTCTCATCGGAATTTTCATAAAGGTCTTTCACCAGGGCGAGCAGCGCGGGTTTCTCCCAAGTGGCTATTTGTTGGCGGGTCGCGCTCCAGCCGCCCGGTTTCTTGGTAGTATTTTTCATGATTTGAATCCTCCCGATTGGACGCGTTTTAAGGCGGGCAATAATTCAAACGGAACGGTACTACCTTGCCCATTTTGGGCAGGTTACTTTGATGAACTCATCCATTTGGCCTGTAAATCGCTCGTTCCCTTTTTGTTTTTGCCAATTTCTGAGAACAAAATCGAAGCATTCACCGGCTACGTCAGATGCCCAATCCCGGAATTCGGATTTTGCTTCCTTGTCAAATCTGTAAAGTCCTTGAAGAACTCCCATGCAATATAACTTCTCCTCCTCGTGCAGTCCAAGGTTATGATATCTCATGATTTGGTCGCTAAATGGGTCAATCTCCTCCTCAACCATTTCCATGGCCATGTCTTCGGGAGAGGTGTATCCATCGCTGTGCGAACCGGACCTATCCCATAACTCATGTACGTCGATTGACTCCAAAGCGAAAAACAGGTCCTCGGCAATCTCATCAGGATCGACCGGGGCTAGTAGTTTTTCCGCCTCGCTAACAATTATCTCCCTAACATCACTTCGTTTCTCCAAAAGCACCTTTAATATGTGGAAAGCCTGATCCGAAGTAATGTTGGCCAATATGTCTTTCAAGTATTCCTCCTACTCTGGAAGGGCACATCTCTCTCCTTCCGGCGTGCCTTCGGCTCAATTACATACAGCCAGCAGTCGCTGGACTTGCCCGGCAACTTGCAAGGTGTCAGTATCGGCCAATTCCCTTAGCCACTACGTTTTTATGATCTGCTTTGGCTTCCGTGCCGGCGGAAGATAGTTATCACCGGTAATGATGCTTTTACCCGTTTTGGATTCCAGTTGCAGGCGGGCGCTTTTTGCTATCCGGCCGCCTTTAATTCCGGCCTCTTCGTTTTCGGGCATGCCGGTGGCATTGACGCTTTCGGCAATTTGCCGTGTTGACAGTTCTGCCAGAGCCGTAAAGATAAGCTCCGCTTCAGTCATATGATCACGCAGATTCTGTGTTTTAAGTCCTTTGATGCCTTTGTGTTTCTTCACTGAGACACCACTCCATTCCTGATGAATGATATTCGTGAGAATAGCGTACTCATCTTCTTTGGTGATTTCATGTTCTTTCCAGTAATCGGTAAGCTTGTTGCGGGTTTCCTGCCCCATCATGCGTTGCTGGATCCACTTCTCGCTTCTGCCGTGCTGCTGCCAATATTCACGGGCACGGTCCAGCGAACGGGCAGGGTCGCTCATATCCTGCAGGCGTTCATAACCGACTTTTGCGAGCCAGAGCTTGATCGGCTCTGCCTTGGGACTCGGAACAGATTGTATCAGGCGCAAAAGTGTTTCCGGATCGGCAACGTCGGTAAGGCGCATCTTGCCGTCTTCTGCAACCATCTTCAAACGGTTACATTTTGTAACCGTTTGACTGCCTTCCTTGTTTAGTCGATTTTTCAACACTTTCCAATAGTTTCTTGCCGCTTGATAATCCGGCTGCTGGATCAGAGCCGCGACAATATCGACGACTGAAAAATACCACCTTTCATTCTCCTCGTCGTAATGACGTCGGATTTTATAGCTTTCAAAAACGGCCAAGGCAATATCATTCATGGATTTTATCCTCCTGATTCTTTTTCACGTCTCTTTGCCCCAGACGCCAGTGAACGACTCCACGCTGTCATAGAACCGCTCGTCAATGTCCCCAAATCCGGCATTGAGAAGAGGGTTCAAGACTTGGTGCCCCGCTGCCGGTGCGCGCGTTGATGGTGTCAATGACGATATCCAGGATCGCCTTACGCAGCAGTGCAGCACGCTCGCTCTCCAGCATCAGCATAACCAAGTTCAGAAAGGCACGGAAGTCAAAGGTGCCGATTATGGGCGTTTTGATGTTAACGAAATTCATTTCGTTAACATCCATCGTGGAAATCGATGACTTTAATGTTTTCAATCGGTTATCACGTATCACCTCGTACCCGTTTTGGCGCAGTTCGTCCCCGAATTTTTCGATGTAGTTGTCCACCGTGCGGGGAGTCACCTCGAAAAAGGAAGCCACCTGTTCCTTGAGTACAACGCTCTTTCCTTCAAAAGGGATGCCGCTGATCCGGGTCGCCTTCTCGATCTCCTGGAGAGCGTAAGGGTTGTTGAGAATGTTCTGGCGGTGGACGGACGAGTTGGTCAGGTCTTTTGTCATGGCCGAATCTCCAACATCTTGTTAATAATACGCATTCAATTTTCTATTTCATCTGCCGGATCGCACTTCCGGCCTTGGTTTTAAACCCCTCGAATTCGAGGGAATTAAAATCAGGGTTATTGAGCCGCTTCCAGAATCAACCGCTTCAGCGAGACAACCACGGCACGCCCTTTCTCTGTAAGTCGGTACTGCTGGAGACGACTATTGGGTTTATCGGGAATGGTGTATTGGATCAGATCCGCCTCCAGCGCAGGTCGAAGGTAATCGTTCGCGAAATGCATGCGGTCTTTGAGTACGAGCGTGCTCATGAGCTCGGCACGGGACATATCACCGATCAAAGCCTCCAGCAGCCGACTGACTTGCGGGGTGACTTGCGGGGTCAAAGCATCAGCCAATTCCGCCAACTCTAAATCGGCTACCTCCAATGCCGCCGGATGCACCGGCAGGTGTACCATAAAGTAGCTATGGTCTTCGTCGAAGTCAAATTCGGCAGGAGGCGAGCCGTTGGCCTTCATGGCAGCGATGATCTTGGGAATGCCGGTGGAACGGACTTCGGTGAACTCCAGCTCCTTCAGGAACTCGCCGATGCGCCGATTCCGGTAGCGTCGAGGCATGGCCTTTCCGACCCGAAGCTGCTCCAGGCGCACGGAACGGTCGGGACCGGGGTAACTCAAAACCACCAACTCGTCATGCATAATGCGGATTTCCACCGGCTCCCGGACATCGTAGCCGCGGTGGTAAACGGCATTCACCACCGCTTCTTCAATGGCGATGTAAGGAATATTCTCGACGCGGGAGGACTCGGCGCGCCCCGGATGCTTGATGACGGTTTCGCTGACAAAGTTGCGCTTGATGTAATCCAGCGCGTCACGGGTCATCCGCGGCAAAGGCCCCTTGAATATCTTTTCGGAGAACTTGTTGCCGCCCGGTCCTTCCTCGGGGAACCAGACCACGTCAATCTGCATCATTCGCTCCTTTTGCCCGGACGGTACTGGAGCCTTTGCGGATGAAATAGCCGTACTCTTTATCGTTCTTGCCCAACTTGAGCTTTGCCCTGTACGGGCGGGTCTGGCCACCCGGCGCCCAGATCAGAAGGATGGTGCGCCCGTCGATTTCATAGGGTACGACGATAGCGTGGTAGTCCGGCTGGATGGCGCTGTGTCCGAGGTTGAGAATCCCCTTCTGGATGGCGTCTATGCTGCCGGGGTCAAGCCCTTTGGGCGACAAAACCGGCTGTCCGCTCTTCTCCCCAACCCCGACAACGATATAGCCGCCGCCCAGATTGTGGAAGTCGTTGGCAAAGGCGCAGATCGTATGCAGCGTGCCGAGGGGGTTCCACCCCTCCTTAAACTCCGGTCGCTCCCATTCGACACTCTTGCCGCGGAGCAGTTCATGGACATTGATCGGTAATGGCATTCAGGTTCCCTCACAATCGCCCACCGTCCGGCAGGAGGATGTAATCCCATGCAGGGCCATAGGTAAAAATGGGGGGCGCTTCCCGAATAAAATCAGTCTTAATGATAAACATGAGGAAGCGTCCTTCCATTTCCAAATTATGGCGAATTCGTCATTCTTAGAAGTCGAAAACTGGAGACACTATACTGGTCTCTGCAATAACTGGTATGGATATCCCCAGATTTACACATGTTTCCGACAGGTTCCAGGAGCGAACCGACCAAGCACTCGACGTGACGGCCGGTAGGGATTCGCTGCACCTTATTTGTTCTGCTTCATTTTTCTGCTCGATTGTCGCGGGGAAGCGTCCCATTCCTGAGACGGTTTTCATATGACTCCTCCTCCTTGCAACGATTGATGATCGTTGTTTCTTCAATTGGTTCTCCCATCGTCCAGTAAAGTAATCCATCTTCGGCGAAGTAGGTGAGAACGCGTTGGTAAAAGCTCTGCTCTATACCGTGTTGACGGATGTGGCGGGACAAAGCTTCGAAGAGCACTCTGTCGACCCGGTCTCGAACCAGATACTCGTGGGGCCATTCCGGCATTGTCTTGGCAAAAGTCCATTGCGAGGATTCGATGAACTTCCGCAAAGCATCTGGCAAAGCAATTGAATCATTCATTATTCGCTCGCGTCCTCAAAGTTCAAGAAGAGCAATTTCTCTCGTTCCTCGTCGTTCTTGAAGCAGAAGTTCCATCGCTCCTCCATGAACTTGAGCAGATTATTCCCTCTATCCCTGATTTGACCAGGTCCCCATGAAGGGTTTTTGGAAGAAACTTCGATCTCCGAGTGGGAACCGTTGGAATAACCGTTGCGGATCTTCTTCCCCGTCGAGTCGTACTTGACACACTTTTTGTCATTAAAACGGTCGTTCTGGAGCGACGCATTGATTGACATTGAGAGCAAGAGCAAATTGCCCAATGACGCTCTGTAAAGCTGACGGTGTTCATTTTCGATAGCGACGAAGGAAGAAGCCCACTTGTCGGTCTCCGTCTGCGGGTAAATGTGCTCGATGGAAAGCTTGTCTTTCTCCGTTTTCAGAAGATCACTCCACTCGACCTTCTTTGGAAGGCCTTCAGAGAGACTCGTTTCATACTCGTAGAGGAAATAACGTAGAGCAGGCCACCCGTAGTAGCCGGAACCCCCTTTGAACTTCTTGAAGAGGCTGTTGTAGAAATCACTGATCCTGAACGTCTTATCTTCGTTCAGGGTATAAGACAGCCTCTTCTCCAGTTTCATAATAATATCTTCCGGTGTGATGCGTTCGTGGTCGTCTTTGTTGTACAACTGTCTGGCGGCATTATAAAATTCGCTGCTCCCGTAATTTGCCATTACGGAGTTCATACGGAAAATGACGAAAATGAATCGCTCGATTTTCTTGAAAATACAGATGCGTGCGGTCTCATTTTTTTCTTTCTTGAGAACAGACATGACCAACGGTCTGAAATAGCCGATACCGATTCGGTTGAGGCGATCAATCCATTGTCGCTCATCAACAGACATGCCCGTTGCGAGGTCGGGATAGAAAGAATTGAACCAATGAACGGCGGAATCCTTCAAGCTATTTGCAAAGTTTTTGATTTCCGTTGGCTGTAGCTGAGCTAAGGTTGTGATCGTTCCATCCTCAGCATCGTCTCCGTTCTCATAATCGGAGTCGTCTATGCCTTGCTCGGATTGTATCTCTTCTGGTGTTTCCAGAAGCACCTCCCGTGCAACTTTTTTGAGAACCTTCTTTGGTGTGAACTGCTCATTCAGCAGGAAACGGATGTAATCTTGTCCGGTTTTCCGAGAATATTTATAAAACATTATCCAGTGTGCTCGCAGGAAGTCGTTATCGTTGAGAGGACGTACCTTGTTCCTGCCAAGCTGGCGATACACCTCCTTCCACGCGTCGTTAATGGTCTCTCTCAGATTCTTCCTTGCTGCAGCGTCCAGTTCCTCGTCGCTGTAAAGAGTGGTCAGGTAAATCAGACGATTTTTGAGTAGTTCCAGATCTGAGAGCTTCTTGCCCCGGTTATTCATGGTTTCGAAGGCGACAAAAACATCAAACTCATCTTTGATTACATATTCATTGAAGAGGAAACGCCTGGTCAGCTTTTTATATACGTCTCGGAGTCCTTCAAATCCTTCCTGCTCATGCAGTTCTTGAAGTTGTTCGGTGAAGTAAGTTTTTGCATTACTTAGATTGAGCGTGTAGAAGGTTTCTTCCACGCATCCGCCACCCTCCTCGCCAAAAATTCGGAACTGCAGGTAATTTTGAATAGCGATGTCGCTCTCGTAACCGAATATGTAGGTGCGATATTGGTAACCATTGGGTTTGATCCTGAAAAGATATCGACTTGTTAAGTCCAGTACGCTCAGGCTTTCGGTTATGTAGATATTCTCATCGGGTTTTCCATTATTCTCGGGCAGGGCTTTGATGAAATCAACAAAAGCTTGCAGGAAGATGATGAACGTGGTCAGACGCTGCTGCCCATCGACGACGTGATAAACATGATAGGCATGGTCATCTACCAAAAAAAACTCTTTGTCGCCTTTCTCAATATCGCTATCCGGGATTTGCTTCAGGGTAAGTACGCCGGTGTAATGTGACCGATTGTCGGAAAGATTGAGCAGGTCCTCCCAAAAATCCTTGAGGTGTTCTCGTCGCCAGGCATAGCCCCGTTGATAGTCGGGTATGCGGAATATCTTCTCTTTGAACAAACTGTCGAGGGATTTTGGCTCTTCCATTTCAATTCCTTCTTAATGAATATAACCATTTATTAACTTGCCCTTTTACTTGATGTCCGTTATCAGACACACTTGGGTGCCAGCTTCGATAGGCATGAATATGCCGGACTCTATGCTATGTCAAGAACCAAAACGGCAGAAACTTCTCGAAAATCTGGGACATCCGTACTGGTTCCTGAGCCATAGGGCTTCAGGGTCTCGTGGCCGCCCAGGCCGGAGCGCATGAGTTTGGCCCAGCCATAGCGGGCAAACTCCCCGGCGAAAAATTTGCGCTTGCCGCCAAACTCCTCGCTCTCGACGTCCATGTCGTCCATGAACTTGTAGATCAGGGCAATGGTGATCTGCTCGACCTGGCTTTTGGGATCGGGCACCTTGCCGACGAGGATGTCGCGGGCGGTGTCGATGCGGCGTTTGGTGTCGGTGTCGAGCATAGTTGTTGTTATTCCTTGATTTGTTTCAGTGCGGGCGCTGTGGTGAGTACCTGCATCTGGCGGATGGCGATTTCGTTCAGGCGTTTTAGACGGTCGCTCTGCGGGAGACCCATGTGGATAAACTCGGCGTTCATGCCCTCGATATTAGCCAGCACCAATAGCTGTTCGATAGTGGCATACTCGCGCATGTTCCCTTCAAGCTTGGGATTGACGTCCCGCCACTGTTTGGCGGTCTGGCCGAAAAGGGCGACATTTAAGAGGTCGGCCTCGCTGGCATAGGTGATGGCTGCTTGGGCGGAGGTTATGACCGCGGGAATGAGGTGCTCTTTGATCGCGTCGGTATGAATGTGGTAGTTGAGCTTGGAAAGGGTACGGTTCAGGTTCCAGGCGAGTGACAGGCGGCGATTTTCATCTTCCTTGAGACGCTGGAATTCCTTGATGAGGTAGAGTTTGAACTCAACCGATATCCAGGAAGCGAATTCAAAGGCGATGTCCTTGTGTGCGTAGGTGCCGCCGTAGCGTCCGGTGTGGGAAACGATGCCTATGGCTTTTGTCTTCTCTATCCACTGTTTCGGGGTCAGGGCGAAGCTATTCAACCCGGCCAGCATTTTAATTCCGTCGAATTCGACGGAATTAAAATCAGGGTTGTTGAGCTGCTCCCAAATACCGAGAAATTCAACTGTATTACGGTTTCTGAGCCAGTTGCGCACAAGGTCGTCGGAGCGGTCGGCGTTCTTGACACGTGCGATGTCTGTAAGGCAGATGAAGTCCGTTTCCTTCTGCGACAACACCGTGATAGCAGTGCCCTTTACTTCGATGGTTGATTTCCTGGTCTTGTCCATGGATTCCTCCTTTACACTATGCGGCGAACTGGTTCAAGGAGGCGTAGTCCTTGACGTAACTAGGGATGAGCGTGCGGTACTTCTCCTGCACGGCGCGGAAGTCGCGGGTGGAAGGATTGGTTTTGTCAAACCGCCTGAGGTAGTCGCGGGGCGTGGCGGTGAGGCCGAGCTTATAGCCGATGAAATAATCGAAGACGGCGCGGGCGTTGCCGCCGATGGAGCGGTGCGCTTCGTCGGAGATGACCAGGTCGAAATCGGTCGGCGAGAAGAGCCTCTGGTATTTGTTGTTGAAGAGCAGCGACTGCACCGTGGTCACAACGATTTCCGCCCGCCGCCAGTCGTCGCGGTTCTCCTTGTAGATGATTGTCTTGAAATCGGAGGACAGTAGCGCCTTGAAGGCCTTCATCGCCTGATCCTCCAGTTCGAGGCGATCCACCAGAAAAAGCACGCGCTTGGCATTGCTGGAGCGGAGAAACAGTTTGATTACAGCGGCGGCAACAAGAGTCTTGCCGGTGCCGGTGGCCATCTCGAATAGGAAGCGGTCTTTGCCCTCCTTCACGGCTCGTTGCATGGCATGAATAGCCTTCAACTGATAGGGCCGCAAAAAACGCAGTTTGTTGGCACAGATGTAGCCGGGACGTTCGGCCTCGTTCTTCCACGCCGCTGCGGATTGGTAGTTCGGGCTCTGGGTCAGCACGATATAGTCGTCGCCGACCTGGTCTTCTATGAGGCGTTGCGGGTTGGGCGTGACCTGCCGGTAGCCGATCACCGACTCCGGCGTCGGAAAGGACGTGATGATATAGGGGTTGCCGCGCTCCAAGTCCCAGAAGTAGTGGAGATTGCCGTTGGAGAGGATGACGAAGCGGCAGTTCTGGGACTTGGCGTACTTGCGGGCCTGCTCCTTGCCGGCAAGCGGGTTCTTGTCCTCCGCTTTGGCCTCTAGAACTATGAGCGGGAATCCTTTGGCGTCGAGCAGCAGAAAGTCAATGAATCCCTTGCTCGTCTTCTCGAAATTCTCGCCAAGCGCTTCCAGATCGGATGACTTGATCGTCACACTGGGCTCGAGGCGGATGTTGGCGGGCGCGTTCCCTTCCGGAAAGAAACGCCAGCCCGCCGCTTCGAGCAGCTTGTTGATTTTTATACGGGCTGTAGCTTCCTTATATGCCACTCGCTTCCTCAGTATCGCCACGGTTGGTCAGGCGCCATAACGGTCTTTCCCCTGCCCCCTGATTCCGGGGAAATCTGCGGAAGGAACCGCTTGCTGTTTTTACGATGAAACAAACCAGCCGAAAAGCGGGGCCACTCAATCACTTAATATGCAATTTGTCAATGAAATTAGGGGAATTTAGGGGATGATTCTGAAATTTTATATTACCTATTAGGTAATTGCAAAACTCCCTTTCTGTCATTCCCGCGACGCTTCTGGGCGGGAAAGCGAAGCTTAATCATAATCCAGTTTGTAACTCCCTAAAATCATGGATGCCCGACAAGAGCATTCGGGCATGACGAAACGTTTTGCAATTACCTCCTATGGAAGCAAGACGGCCTCGCGCCATTTGCGCACGGAATTTACCAGAAATATCTGCTTGGCGTTTTTCAGATCATTGATTGATATTATCTCTTCAGTTATTTTGTCCTCGGCCAAAAGTTGCGCCCGATACACGCCGTTTAAGAGTCCGCAGCTCACCGGTGGGGTAACAAGCCTTCCTTCTTTTAAAATTACCACATTGGCGATGCACGATTCGGTGATCTCGCCTTTCTCATTCCATAGAATTACGTCATCCGCGTCAGGGAAGGAATTTTTTGCCTGTTCGTAAACCTCCCGCCTTGTTGTTTTGTGGAAAAGAAAAGGATTGCGGGAAGAAACTGGTTCTTTTGCGAGTTGTACCCGCACAGAGCCGCAGGTTGCAGGTTTTTCCAGAGTTACGGCTTGGCATTCAATCTTTCCATCCTGTGCCAGCAGAAGGCGAACGCGGTATTCTCCCGAGGAGAGGCCGGAAACCGCCGCATGCAGATTTTCGAGTATTTGGCGCTCAGCGAAAGGATAGATGAAGTATTCCGCTGCGTCTTTAAGGCGCTCAAGATGCCGTGATTGCAGAAAGAATCCCTCTGCCGGCGTCCAGAGGAGTGTTTCCAAAAGGGAAAAGGGAACAGGGGAGACGGGGTCAAGGATGACTCTGGCCTTGGTCAGGCACTCCTCGTACTCATCGTCTGTTGTCGAATCCCAGACGATGCCGCCGCCGACTCCGTACTCCGCCCGTCCCGTGGCTGTATCGATAAGGGTTGTCCGGATTGCCACATTGAAAAGCGCGCGACGTCCCGGTCCATAGTAACCTATTGTTCCTGTGTAAATATTGCGCGGCGCTGTTTCCAGCGCGGCGATGATCTCCATTGTTTTGGCTTTGGGGGCGCCGGTGATCGAGGCGCACGGGAAAAGCGCCTTCATTATTTCGGATAGAGAGGCGGCTGTGACGGCTTCCACGGTTGAGGTCATCTGCAGAACCGTCGGGTATTTTTCAATTTCATAAAGACGGGGAACATCTACCGAGCCGAACTCCGCTATTTTCCCGATATCGTTGCGAATCATGTCAACGATCATCACGTTTTCCGCCCTGTTTTTTTCTGAATTGTGCAGAAATAATGAATTTTCGCTATCTTCAGCGGTTGTTCTCCCCCGGGGCGCGGTTCCCTTCATCGGTTTGGAAAAGATGCGTTTCCCTTTCAGCGAAAAAAACAGTTCAGGGGAGGCGGAGCATATATAATAAGGAGGGGCCTCTATAAAAGCTCCATAGCGGGCGTCTCCGCAGGCATTGAGAAAAAAATTCCACGGGTCTTCGTGAAATTTGCTCCATAAACGAAGGGTGTAATTCACCTGATAGGTGTCGCCGGCCGCGATATGCTCCCTTATCCGGGCGATTGCCTGGGCGTATTGCTCCTGGCTGACAGAGGGGCGCCATCCTTCGAGAGGATAAGCTGAGCCTGCTGCTGGCATTTTTCGGATGATTGGCGGATGTTTAAAAATCCCGAAACAGGCCAGCGGAAAAGCTGTCGCTGGCTGGGTGTGCAACGCTGAGTCAAATGCCGCAGAGGCTTCATAACCTATCCAACCCGCGGCAAAAAAACCCTTGCGCTCCACGAAATTGTCCACTTCCGCCAAGAGCGGAACCACAGCGGAAAGAGTCTCCGCCTTGAGAACCGCAAGGGGATTGGAAAACTGAAGCCATTGCCCAAGGTCTTGATCGTGCAGGATTATGTTCACCATAGGCCTGGTTACAGCGGCCACTCTTTGCGTTCAACAAGCACATCCCGAAAAATAGTCAGAGCTTCGTTGACGGCGGGCATGCCCGCGTAGGTTGCCACCTGAAAGAATATCTCGGTCAGCTTTTTGGGGTCGCACCCGACATTGAGCGCGGCGTTAACATGCAGTTTCAGCTCTTCCCCGGCGCCAATGGCGGCAAGAATGGCGCAGGCCGCCATCTGTCGTTCCTGAAGGGTCAAGACCGTGCGCGAGTAGAGATTGCCGGTGATAAAGCGTGAAAAATCCTTGGCCAGTTCCTTGTCGAACGCCTTCCAGATAAGATAGGAAGGGTCCATCTTGATGCCGCCTTCAAACAGCCGCTTTGCCGTCGCTTTCGTTTTTTCATCAATATTTTCCGTCATGTTGGTCTCCTCATATAGCAGTATTGTGGTTGTTGCTCATTTTGACAGGAATATCCCCGCTGTCCGGTCCTGAAAATAGATATGGTTGTACTTGCCCCGCTTGGAGCGCCCGTAAGATTCCTCTCCTTCGGCCCGGCATTCCGGACAGCAGCGGGAGGGAAGGATAACGGCAAAGATGTTATTGCCGGTACTGGCAAAAGATTCTATCGTGACAAGGCCGCCGCAGTCATCGCAGATGCGCACTGTTTCCGTTTGCTGCTCCCTGATCCCGTCCGTGTCGTAGTAAATATTTTTATTCCGTCTCATGCAGCGCGCATCGCCAACGAGTTTTTTTTTCATATTGCGCCTGCAGTCCCAAAGCCGCAAAACTTGATCAATCTCTTCGGCAATTGTTCTGGTGACAGAGGCGTCCTGACGGAGCAGGTCGGGGTTGTAATCCGGTTCCCGGACATGGCTGTAATCGAGCCCGGCCATGGCCAGAATTATCCCGGCGTTGGTGTAGGGGAGGGCTCTTTCGATCGAATAGCCTCCCTCCAGAACGGCGATATCGGGGGCGAGCCGGGCGTTCAGGGTCGCATATCCCTGCGCGGAGACGCGCATGTTGGTCAGGGGATCGGAGTAGTGGTTGTCCTGCCCGGCCGAGTTGATGACGATGTCGGGTTTGAATTCGTCGAGAATCGGCAGGACAAGCCGATCGATAACGGTCAGATACCCCTCATCGGATGTTTCCGGGGGGAGCGGCACATTGATTGTTGTCCCGAGGGCGTTCGGCCCGCCGAAGTCATTGATGAAGCCAGTCCCCGGATAAAGGGTCCTTCCGTCCTGGTGCAGCGAGATGCACAGGGTATCCGGGTCGTTCCAGTAGATATCCTGGGTGCCGTCCCCATGATGACAGTCGGTATCGACAACGGCGATTCTTTTGTGGCCATAATGACTGCGGATGTATTCGATCATGATCGCTTCGATGTTCACATTGCAGAAACCCCGCGCGCCATGGACAACGAGCATGGCGTGGTGACCGGGCGGCCGGACGAGGGCGAAGGCGTTGTCAACCTCGCCGGTAAGCACTTTCTGGGCTGCGGTTATGGCGCCTCCAGCCGAGATGAGGTGTGATTCGGTAACGACGCTCAGGGCATCCGGCACGCAGATATGGGCGCGATTGATGTCTTCTGCTGTCGCTATTTGCGGTTTGTATTCGTAAATATTGTCAAAATCGAGGAGGCCTTCTTCAAAAACCTGATCCTGCGTATAGAGAAGGCGCTCTTCCCGCTCCGGATGAGTCGGAGAGATGGCCCAGTCAAAGGCGGGAAAGAATATCAGGCCTGTTTTTTTCAGTTTTTTCGTTGCCACAATTTTTCCTTTCCCCCTAACTCACAACTATTAACTAATAACTATCAACTATTTACATTCACCGATGCTTCCCGGTTTAACCTGTGTCTTTACACGGATGTTTTTACCTGCCGTACAGAAGTCGTCAACGATGTTGAACTCCTGAGATTCTATTACCTCGATTTCAGGTTCACGGACAAAATCGTCTGTATGGCGAATCTTTTCTCGCAGTCTTTCACAGCAGACCTGGATTGTGTCCGCAAGTGTGAAATTTGCGGGAATAGAGACTTGCGACCCATCTTCCGCTATCGTCAAGATGCCTCTTTCCGTATCTGCAAGGATGGTCAGCTCCGCCGTCGTCCGGGCAAGGGCGGCCCCGATGGCATTGGCAATTTCGTAATTGACGGGGATGTGGGTCTTGCAATCACAAACATCAAACTCTGTTTCCAGCAATCGTTCGATTTCTGGGGCCATCTGCTCGGCCGGGCCGCCAACAACATAGAGGCTGTGAGGCGCAATTTTTCTGTCCGTCAGCAGGGCCTGAATTGTATATACAGGTTTGTTGTTTATTTCATTAAGGAATTGGAATGCGGCTGATGCAATCCGGCGGCAGGTTTCCGTAAAGATCATCCGTGCCGTCTCCTGCATGTCGCAATGGAGGGATTCGGCAATTGGCATAAGGGAATGGATCGCCTTTTGCGGGTCTCCTATCCTGGTCAGGCCGAGGACAATCATCGCATCGGTGGGAGTGGGAAATTGCCCTCCCAACGCGGCGGCAGGTCCTTCGCGATTGGGGCCGATTTGAATGTTTCCTTCATTGAGAGCAACAACGCTGTCCCCGCCGATCCCGATTGAGCGGGTGCGCAAGCCGCGGATCAGGGTTTTCC
Source organism: Syntrophales bacterium (assembly GCA_023229765.1). Lineage (NCBI taxonomy): Bacteria > Pseudomonadati > Thermodesulfobacteriota > Syntrophia > Syntrophales > Syntrophales bacterium. Next base: position 22,289 of record JALNYO010000026.1, read on the forward strand.
TGCCTTCGATGGTAACCCCGAACGGCTCAAGGAGCGGAACCCCGTCGGCAAAGATGGAGATATCCGTTGTTGTGCCGCCTATGTCAAGAGCTATGGCATCTACCCGGCTGTTTGTCGTCGCCATAATTCCCATGACGCTCGCCGCTGGTCCGGAAAGGATGGTTTGCGCCGGAAATTCAATAGAGCGGGCAAGCTCCATGGCGCCGCCATCCGCCTTCAGGATATAAATTGGAATATTCATCCCTTGTTTCAGCGCGAAGTCGGCGACGCTGCCGGCAAACCTCTGATAAAGGTTGCAGATAGCCTCATTGAGAAAGGTTGTGGCAATCCGGCGGGGGAAATTGAGATGCCCGGACATCCTGTGCCCGAGGGTAACGTGGCATGCCTTATCGCCGACAATTTTCCGCAGTTCGAACTCGTGCTGTGGATTGCGCGTTGAAAATTTTCCGACGATTCCGATATTTTTAATTCCTTTGGAAAGGAAATCTGCCACTACCCGGTCTGCCTCTGCATGGTTCAGGGGTTCCATCTCGCGGCCGCGGTGGTTAATGGAACCGGCCAGAAAACGTATGTCCGGATAGGCATTTATGGATTCGGGGGAGAGCCCCGGGCCGCTCGCGACGAGGAGCCCAACCCGGTCAATCTTGTTCTGCACGATCGCGTTTGTCGAGATTGTCGTGCTTAAAACGATTCTTTCCAGTCGAGGTATTATGGTTTTATCGGCGATTTCATTTGTAGCATCGAGAAGCGAGGAAAGCAGACGGTCATGATTCGTGGGGACTTTTGTCTTTTTAATAACCTTGCCTTTGTCGATCAGAACCGCATCGGTGTGCGTCCCCCCTACGTCTATACCTATGATCATGCCATCATGCCCCTTTATTCCTTTCGGTAGAGCGTCTTTTATATCATGCATTCCGCATAACGAAAAGAGCTGCAGAATCCATTATCAATAAAGATAGACAATTGCATCTTTTTTTATCGTTATATGCTATCGCTTAAAAAGAAGGGATTGCCTATGGCGTTCTTGTCTATCAGATCAGCAATCTGGCAGGGATAATTGTTCGTAAGAGGGGGCAGGAGCAAATGCTTATGGGTCAGCATCCTTAAGACGCAGTTTCAAGCGAAGCGAAAGCGTCGTTTTGATAACGTAAAATTGACCGGCGAAAGGCGGCAGCAATAACCAAATAGCAATAACCAAAGACATCCCTAAAAAAAATGAAATATTAGCTACGATTTCTTTAAAGGGGGATATTGCCATGTCTTTTGGAAGGTCTGACCACTTCCTTTTCCGCTATCGCCTCAAGCGTTTCAATCAATCTGCATCTGGTCTCGGCAGGCTCGATGAGATCATCTACAAGCCCTCCGTAAACCATCGGATAGGGATTGGCTGCTTTCTTCAATTCTTTGATTTTCTGTTCTCGCAGTTTTTCCGGGTTCTCGGATTTGGCAATCTCCCGGCCGTATATTACGTTCGCAACGCCTTCAGCCCCCATGATGGCCGACTCGCCTGTAGGCCAGGAATATATATGGTCTATGCCAATGTCCTTGTCTATACCCATGGCAGGCTTAGCGCCGCCATAGGCCTTTCTGACAAGCACGGCAATCTTGGGAACGACTGATTCGCTGATCGCATACAAAACCTTCGCTCCATGCCTTAATATGCCGGCATGTTCCTGGTGCGAGCCGGGGAGGAATCCTGTTGTATCCGTGAGAAAGATCAGCGGTATATTGAACGCATCACAGAATCTTATGAATCGCGCCTCCTTGTCGGAGGAATTTACAGTCAGCGAACCGGCCATACAGAGAGTTTGGTTGGCGACAATTCCTACCGACAGCCCGTTCAGCCGTCCGAAACATGTAATGATATTTCTGGCAAATTCCGGCTTGATCTCAAAAAATTCCCCCCTGTCAACTATGCGGGCGATAAGCCGCTTCATGTCATAGCCCTTAAGTAAATTGGCGGGAACCAGATCGCCAATTTCCTCATCCGGTTCCCGGTAATTTTCATCAACGGGACCTCTTGGGGAGGGTTTTTTCCAGCTCGACGGCAGATAGGAGAGAAGCTTCCTTATCTGCGCGAAACACTCGTCTTCGGTAGCGAATCTGCCATCAGCAAGCCCCGAGGTCTGACAGTGTACCTTCGCGCCGCCAAGCTCCTCCATGCTGATCTCTTCCCCCAAAACCTCTTTTACGCCTGCAGGACCAGTTGCAAAAGTAAAGCTTTGCTTGTCCACCATAAAAATGAAATCAGTCAGCGCGGCTGCGTATCCGGCGTTGCCGGCGCCTGGGCCAAGGATTGCGGAAATCTGCGGCACAATCCCGGAGGCCTGGGTGCATCGGAAAAAAATCGAAGAATTGCATAGGGGGAGCGGTTTGTTCGCCAGGTCGAGTCGCCCTCCTGCGGAATCCCACAGACCGATCACAGGGGAGCCTGTTTTTATCGCCATCTCGATTATGCCAGTAATCTTGCTTCGGTGCAGGGGCCCTGTAGTCCCTGCCTTGACGGTATAATCCTGGGAATAGATGCACACGTTGCGGTTGTCTATTTTTCCGTATCCTGCAACGACCCCGTCGCCGTAAAGCCCATTGGCATTATCTTCATCCAGGGAGGCAAGCATCTTTATTTCCACGAAGCTGCCCGGATCAAGAAGATGCTCTATTCTCTCACGGGCGGTGTAGCGTCCATTTTTATGCTGTCTTTCGACATATTTCTCGCCCCCTCCTCCGGCAGCGACAGCCTTTTTTCTTCTCAGTTTCTCTACAAGCGCATCAAGATTCTCGTTCATATTCTTTCCTGTATCACATTAATTCATCAGAGAAGGCAACCATGTTGAAATTTTCGGAAAGGCCAGCAGGATCACCAGAACCACTGCCTCAAAAAGAAGCATAACGCCTACCCCTTTAAAAGTATCTTCCAGCGACACATTGCTTACAGAACTGACGATATAGGCGTTCAGCCCGATTGGCGGCGTCACCAACCCAATTTCCGCGAGGGCGATCACGATTACCCCAAACCAGATGGGATCAAAGCCCAACCCGGTAACAAGCGGAAAGGTAAGCGGCAGGGTCAGCAACAAAATGGCGATCTGGTCCATGAAGCAACCCAAAATCAGGTAAACGAAGACAATGATGATCATAATTCCCCAAGGACCTACAGGCAGGTTTTTGATGTAGCCGATGGCATCCTGCGTAAACATGCTGATAGTCATGTAATATCCGAGGATCATGGCCCCGATGATGATTGTGAAGATCATCGTGCTGCTTCTCAACGTCGCCTTCACCGCATGGCTGAAAGAGGGCCACGTTAACCTGCGCATGACCAGACCGATCACGACAGCCCCGAAAGCGCCCACGGCGGCGGCCTCGGTGGCGGTTACAAAACCGGAATACATCCCCCCGATTACGAGGAGAACCAGAACCAGAACCGGCCATATTCCGAAAAGGGAAGAGAACCGTTCTTTCCATCCAAATGGCGAAACCGAGGGGGCGACCCCGGGATCAAACCGGGTCCATAAGACGATTCCCAATGAATAGGAGAGAGCCGTGAGAAGACCCGGGAATACTCCCGCAATCAGCAGTTTCCCGATGGAGGTTTCCGTGGTGATGCCGTAAACTATCATCGGAATGCTGGGAGGAATCATGATGGCCAGGGTGCCGCCCATAGCCACAACCCCGGCCGCGAAAGGCTTCTTGTAATTGAATTTAACCATTTCAGGAATGGCAATGGACGACATGGCTGCCGCCGAGGCCGTACTTGATCCCGACATCGCGCCGAGCAGGGCGCTGGCCATTACGGTTGCGATGCCCAAGCCCCCGGGCAGGTGTCCGATCCACCTGTAAGCGGCCTTGAATAAATCCCGGGTGATGTTGGTCGCCGAAATCACTTCGGCCATAAATATGAACAAGGGAAGCGTGGTCAAAAGAAAGCTGGCGGCACTGCGATAGGGGGAAGTTCCCAGGATACCCATCAGGGTATCCATTCCACCCATCATATATATCCCTATCGCCCCTGACACCCCCATCGCAAAAGCCACCGGCATGCCGACAACCAGCAGAATTCCTAAAAGAATAAGCGGAAAATAATCCATGACGTTCAGCTCCCTCCCCAACCAGGCGTGCCCCTGGCTTTTGCCAGGGTATGCCTGGTTTATCGCAAGATATTGAATTTATTTTATCTCATGTCCCTGATGTTTTTTTATCCAGATATCCCCAAGCAGCGACTGAAAAATGCGCAGGGACAACAGCGCGCTTCCAATCGGCACCATGAAAAAGGATGGGGCCAGGGGATACTGGAGGATGTTGTTTGAAACCACGCTCATTTTCAGCGCTCGCATCGCGACTCCCCAGCTTGCAACCACGATCAGGATGAAGAAAATCAAACCCAGTATGCCATTGAAGATGGAAATCCACCTTTGCACGGCCTTCGGGATAAACTGCAGACACACCGTTACCCTGACGTGTCCCCCTTGGACATAGGTGAAGCTGAGAGTCAGGAAAATTAGCATCACCATCAGGTATTCTTCACTGAATTCATAGGTTCCGCTGATGGGGTGATCAAAAAGATATCGCCCCGAAGCGTCGGCAGTGATCCACACCATCATCAGTATTAGACTGGCGCCGCTGACCGCCACGAAGACGTTTTCCACCAAAGTACATCCCCGATCCAACAATGCAACTCCTCGCTCGATCATAATGCCTTCCTCATCACTTTTTCGCCTTGATTTCCTGGGTTATTTTTTTCCGCTCATCGAGCACCTGCTGACCGGGCAACCCCTTGGCATTTATGTTTTTGACCCAGATCTGTTCCACCGGCGCCATGGCTTGCGTCCATATCTTCTGTTCGTCAGGGGTCAGGTCGTGGACTTTAAGTCCCCGTTTTTCGACAAATTGCTGAACCAGCTTGCTGATGTCGGTATCCTGCGCAATCCCGAAACTCTTGGCCACCTCCTCGCCCGCCTGAAGCATGGCCTTCTGAACCTCCGCGGGCAGCTTCTGCCAGACATTTTCGTTGATCGAAAGCGTCGCGACGAACGATCCTATCGAAGTGCCCCGCGTGCTGTATTTCACCAGTTCATCAAGTTTATAGGCGAAAATGCTGACGGAATTCATAACGACCCCGTCGATTACGCCTCTCTGGACGGCTTCGTATGATTCCGCGGGAGGACTGCTTATTGCCGTCGCGCCGAGATAATGAAGGGTATAGTCCATTGCGCCGCCGCCTGACCTAATCTTAAGCCCCTTTGTATCTTTGGGGAGCTTTACCTCGCGCTTGGTGTTGTATATTTCGTAGGAGGGCAATACGAATGCCCAGACGGGACGAATGCCATTCTTGAGAAATTCCGGCTTCAACAGAATTCCCTGGCAAAGCCTCAGATATGCCACGCTGCTGACCTCTGAACTGGCGGCCGCCCCCGGCAGTTCCATAACCCCGCTCAAAGGCATATTACCGGCAACATACGTAGGCCCAACATAAGCCAGATCAACAGCCCTGCTGCGCACCAGCTCCAGCATATCATTTGCCTTGCCCATCTGTCCGGCAGGGAAATGAGTAAATTTCACTTCCCCGGCAGTCAATTCCTCGACGCGGGCCATCCATGGCTGTATGCCCTTTGAGGAAAGGGGGTTGGCAAGCGGAAGGGAGTCTGCGACCCTTAATTTAATTACGTCCTGCTTTTTGAGCTGCTGAGCGGAAGCCTGCTCCGTTGCGTAAGCCGTGCTGAAAACCAATACCAATAATAAGATGACCCATTTTTTCATATCCAATCCTCCTTTAGTCAGTATTTGTCGCTTCAATGACATCCTTTTCCCTTGCCGCGTTGATATATTTTAAATAACCTCCTGCTTCCTGAAAGCTTCAATATCATCCTCGTTGTAGCCCAGAAGTTCCGAAAGTATCTGATTGTTATGTTGGCCCAGAAGGGGGGGGGGCAGCCTGACCGAGCCCGGCGTTTCTGAGTACTTTACCGGCACGCCTATCAATTTTATTTTCTGCGCAGTGGGATGATCTATCTCCACAAGCATGTTGCGAGGCTCTATCTGAGGATGGGCGAACACCCTGTCCATCGTGTTGATTCTGCCACAGGGAATGCCCACGCCTCGAAACCGGGAAACCCAGCCATCGGAATCGCCGGCTAAAATTTTCTCCTCGAGCAGGGGCACCAGCTGCTCCCTGTTCATCACCCGCTTTTTGTTCTCGTCAAAGCGAGGATCTTTTTCAAGCTCCTGAATCTCCATGATTTTACAGAAGTTGCTCCACATTTTCTCGCTTGTCACCGTAACCATGATATACTCATTGTCTCTGGTCCTGAATCCCTGGTAGGGAACTATGCTTGCGTGGCCCAGCCCCCTGCGGACAGGAATTTCTCCCGTAACAAGATAGCTCTGGGAGAGATTGAAAAGCGTGGCCACCTGGGATTCAAAAAGCGACAGATCAAGCCGCTGCCCCTTCCCTGTCTTTTCCCTGTACAGCAGGGCATTGGCAATTGCCCCCTGGGCAAACAAGGCGGTAATGATATCGGTAATCGCCACGCCAACCTTGGATGGCGGTCTGTCAGCCTCCCCCGTTATCCCTATCAGACCTGCCTCGGCCGCCACCACGACATCTACTCCCACCTCGTGAGCCATGGGCCCGGTCGGCCCATACCCGGTAATGCTGCAATAGATGATGCGGGGATTGATTTTCCTTAACTCGTCATAACCAAACCCAACCTTGTCGAGGGTTCCCAATCGATAGTTTTCAATCAGGACGTCGGACTCAGCGATAAGACGTCTCAGTATCTCTTTTCCCTTCTCCTTTTTGAAGTCCAGGGTCAGGCTCCGCTTGTTCTTGTTAAGCGACAAATAATAAGCGCTTTCCCCTCCGATGAAAGGCGGTCCCCACATCCTTGTTTCATCGCCTATTTTGGGAATTTCAATTTTGATCACATCCGCGCCCATGTCTCCCAGTACCATAGTGCAGTATGGACCGACGACAATCCGAGACAGATCTACTACTCTTATTCCTTCCAATGGGCCTGCCATTTACGCACACTTCCTTTCATGGAAATTTATTTTGGGGATAACTTTTCCGCAATTGCCTATTCCGAAATCTACTGTAAATCCTTAAACTCCGTGGGCAACTTTAACCGGGGTCTGTTTGCCTGCTTGTAGCCGAGCGCGTCATCGGCGATGATAAGTTTCATGATATTGGCCGTTCCCTCGCCAATCTGATAAAGCTTTGAATCCCGGTAATACTTCTCCACGGGCAATTCCAGGGAATAGCCCATCCCCCCGTGAATTTCCATGGCCCACCCGGCGCATTTTACCGCTGTCTCACCGGCAAAGTACTTGGCAATGGCCACCTCTCTGGAAAAGGGCTGGCAATTATCGTTCAGCCACGCGGCCCTTCTCACCAGAAAGCGGGCCGCCTCGACATTGGCAACCATATCGGCAATAATGGCTTTAACCATCTGAAATTGGCCGATAGGCTGACCAAACTGAACCCTTTCCTTGGCATAATTGATCGATGCATCCAGGCAGGCCTGGGCCACGCCCAAAGCGCCGCTGGAGACGCTTATGCGACCGCGATCCAATGCGGTCATGGCAATCTTGAAACCATTGCCCATATCTCCGAGCAGGTTCTCCTTGGGCACAACTACATCTTCCATGAATATCTCGGCTATGGGGGAATTTTTATCCCCTAACTTGTCTATTTCGCTTGGATGCCAGCCTTTTTGATCAGTTTCGACAATGAGACCGCAAATCCCCTTATTCTTAAGCTTTCGGTCCATGGTCCCATATACGACCGCATAATCCGCCAAAGTGCCGTTTGATATCCATGTCTTGTTACCATTGATCAGAAAGTGGTCTCCCTTGTCTTCAATTTTTGTTTCCATGGAGGACAAATCCGATCCTGCATTAGGTTCCGAAAAGCAGACACAGCCCAACTTTTTCCCTGAAACAAGCGGGGCTATGTATTTTTCTTTGGCTTTTTCACTCCCCCATTCCATGATCGTGTAAGGTCCTGTCATGGCCTGCAGGTTGAAGGGAGCCCTAAGGCCTGAATCGACGGTCGATATCTTCTCGCATACCAGAGAATGGGCAAGAAATCCGGCATTGCTTCCCCCATACCGGGCAGGAAAGGCACAACCAAAAAGGCCGGCTTCTCCCATTTTCGCAATCATCTCGGATATGGAACCTCTCCGCTCAAGCCAAGGGGCAACCTCTTTTCTGGCGAATTGCTCCGCGGTATGAACCATCAGTCTTTGTGTTTCGTCCAGTTCAAAATCCATGTGATCTCCTTTTATTTTATGTGTTTAATTTCGAGCAATAAGCTCAAGAATATTTTGTTTTTTATCGATCCTGCTTGGCAAAAGTGAAGCGACTACGGAAAAATTTTTGTCCTTTCAGAATCCAGCCAATCCCTGAATTTCGGTTCGGCTATCTCAATTAAGGCCTTCGCCCGCTCCTTTAATGTTTTCCCCCGCAGCGAAGCAATGCCTTGTTCAGTCACCACATAATCAATGTCGTGACGCAGGCTTGTTACTGCGGCCCCTTTGTCGAGATAGGGAACGATCCTCGAAATGCTTCCTCCCTTTGAGGAAGAGGGCAGGATGATAATGGATTTTCCATCTCTGGAAAGGGCTGCGCCGTTTATAAAGTCCGACTGTCCTCCCACGCCGCTGACTTGGTTTCTGGCCACGGTCTCGGCATTGATCTGCCCGGAAAGGTCTACCTGAATCGCGCTGTTGATGGCGTGCAATCGGTTTACCTTTGCCAGGGTCACCAAATTATGGGTATAGTTAGAGGGGAATGCCTCAACCTTTCTGTTGTGATGCAAATATTTATAGAGTTTGTCCGTGCCTATCATAGTGGTGGTTACGGTTTTCCCAGCCTTCAAACCCTTGTTACTGTTATCAATCACGCCTTTTTCCATAAGATCAGCGATACCGTCGGTCATAAGCCCCGAATGAACGCCTATTCGCCTCTTATTGGAAATGGAGGCGAGCACTGCTTCGCTCAGCCTTCCCAGACCTATCTGGATCGTGGCTCCATCGTCGATGAGAAGGTTGAGGTTGGCGCCTATCTTTTGGTCGCATTCGGTAAATGGTTCGGATTTAACTTGCGGGAGCTGCCTGTCCGTTTCAATGAAGTAATCAATTTCGTTTATGTTAATATAATTGTTTCCGTAAACCCATGGCATTTGCAGGTTTATCTCGGCGATGACCGTCTTCGCGCTTCTGGCTATGGCAGTGGTATAGTCCGATGAAACGCCAAAACTGCAGTTGCCCTGGGAATTGGGGGGAGAAAGAGAAATAAGAGCAACATCAAGGCGGATATACCCTTTGGTGAACAATCCAGGAATATTTGAGTAGCGACACGGAATATATTCAGTAAAACCCTTTTTCAGCCCTTCTAAAGTAAACCTGTCAACCATAAATACCTTAAGCCTGAACTTTTCCCAGAGATTCTCCCTGAAATATCTATCTGTCCAGTATTGTATCATCCCGTAAATATCCAAGGCCTCAAATGAATCTCTGTTCTCGATAAGATACTCGATGAGTGTTTGAGGCTCAGCGCATGCATTGCCCAGACCGATCTTGGCTCTGGAAGCAATGATGGATGGTATGTCGCTTGCTGTTATCTTTTTCATTTCTCCGCCGTATTTCTGAACTTATCAGCATATTACGAACTAAACTTATAAGAAATATCAAATTTTCTTCATTATATCGGGCCAGTGTTTGTCCCTCAATTTTTTCTTTTCGATTTTTCCTGAGCCGGTTTTCGGGAGCTCTGGCAGGAATTCAACCGATTTGGGGGATTTGTAGTGGGCGATCCGTTCCTTGCAGAAGTCGATCAGCTCCTCTGGGGTTGCCGGCATATTGGGCTTCAATACAACCACTGCGTGAACCGTCTCCCCCCATTTCTCGTCCGGAACCCCGACCACGGCGCACTCCAGAACCGCATGATGCTGGTAGAGGATGTTTTCCACCTCGGTGGAATAGACGTTTTCTCCGCCGGTTACGATCATGTCTTTCTTACGGTCAACGATCGTTACATATCCTTCACTATCCATGACGGCCATGTCGCCCGTGTAGAGCCAGCCGTCCCGGATTGCCTTTTGGGTTTCTTCCGGCAGATGCCAGTAGCCGGGCGTTACCGTGTCCCCTCGGACGATTATCTCCCCGGTTTCCTGCTCGTCCTGCCGGATATCTCGTCCCTCTTCGTTTACAACCTTCAGCTCGACGGCGATAAATTCCCTTCCAGTCTTTGATTTGTAACGGAGCTGCTCTTCCGGAGACAACTTCCGCAGATGCTCCTTCAGAAGCGAAAGGGTCAGATAGGGACTGGTTTCCGTCATCCCGTAGGTCTGCAGGTAGTCGCATCCGAAGGTTTCCACGATCCGCCGCACGACCTCCGGGGCGATCGACGCGCCGCCGCTGAGCAGAACCCGCAGGCTGCTGAAATCGTAGTTCTTCACCTCCGGATAATTGATCAGAATGTTGAGCATCGTCGGGATCAGGTTGGTCAGCGTTACCCGCTCTTTTTCCAGCGCCGCCAGCACCGCTGCCGGATCGAAGTCGCTGACGAGGACATGCGTCCCCCCCACCCAGGTTATTGCCCAGCTTGCCCAGGCGTCCGCCAGATGAAAAAGTGGCGCCGCATGAAGCCAGACGTCCCGGTCGGTCAACTGCAACTCCGCGATTGTCCCCAGCGCATGGACGGAGACGTTTTTATGGGTCAGGATCACCCCTTTCGGACGTCCGGTCGTGCCGCTGGTGTAGTATATCTGGGCGATATCGTTTTCGGTTGTCTCCACCTCGGCGAAAGCGGGGTATTGGCCGGCTATTATCTCTTCATAGGACTTGTCCCCATCTTCCGTCGGCGTTTCCCCAGTCCAGATTATCCCTTCCAGTGAGGGAACATTTCCGCGGAGCTGTTCAATCGTTTTTCTGAACCGCGGAGAGGCGATCAGCAGCCGGGCGCCGGCGTCGTTCAGGATGAAGGAGAGCTCTGCAGCGGATAGCCTATGATTAAGCGGGACAGCGGTTGCCCCGATAATCGCGAGCGCATAGTAGGACTCAAGGTAATAGTGGCAGTTGGGATGTAAAATCGCTATCCGGTCGCCTTTTTTGATTCCCTCGGTTTTAAGATATCTGGAAAAATTATTGAGACGGATAAAAAATTCTTCATAAGTCCAGCTATTGTCCCCACAGACAACAGCCTTTTTATTTGGGAAAAATTTATATGCTTTCTTCAGAGAATCCGCAAGAATCATTTTTCAATCCCTGGTATAAGTGTAAAATTGCTTATAATATTCAACATCATTTTATTCATCAGTTTTGCTTTGCTCCGCTGATTCTATTAATACATTTTGTCCATGCATAGGATGGAATCAGATAGCGGCGCAAAAAAGTTTTGCCTGTACCTCACAGTTGGCGACCCGTGGGAAGCATAGCCGAGGATCGCGGGGAATATTCAACCAGCCATTTGCGATGGTTTCTAACCGCAGTTCTGATTAAACGCAAAAAACCAGAAAGGCGCGTTTAACGATCTGCGGCAGACGCTAATTTTATCGATGTGCATTTTTCCATTAATGAACCGGGGAACCTCCATATAGCAGCAATGTACATGCCAATATAAAAAGTGTTATTAAAATTGCGCTTGCTTCGTCCGGGACGAGTCTCTCCATTGCAATTAGCGAGTTGTTTCAGCAGAAATGAAAAAGCCATGGCCACGTTCAAAAAACAAATCTATTGACAATAATCAAAGAGAATTCTATAAACTTTCTAAAATATTAGACATAAGTCACACTCTCAAGATTCGAAGAATTCTAGGCCGTACATCTTATGGAAAAAGAGATCGCGACATTGCTGCTCGATAATCTGACGGAATCAAAGCTCGTTGAGATCAGCAATGATCCTTTGTTTAATCTGGTTCTCAATTCAGTGAAAGACGGTATTATGATATGTGACCGAAACGGCATAGTCCTTTTTATAAACGACGAATACACCCGTTTTACAGGTGTAGAGCAGAAAGATATTATAGGGCAATATGTTGGCGACGTTAGAAAGGGCGCGCGGCTTCCCGACTCGTTGCGTACAGGTAAACCCCTGCGGGGGATTAGAAGAAAGGTTGGCAATGTTGAGTATATAGCAGATATACATCCCATAATCGCCAAGGCCAGAGTTATAGGCGGAATAGCAGTGACGCACGACATAACTGAGATAGTGAGTCTCAGCAATAAGATAAAGATATATTCATCGAAAGTGAAAGAGTTTCACACGGCATTGTACTCTCTTGACGATATCATCGGCATGAATTTACAGATAGAAAAAATAAAAAAACAGGTAAAGAACATCAGCCTCAGCGACGCCCCTGTCATGATTGTCGGTGAAAGCGGAACGGGCAAAGAATTATTTGCGCATGCCATACACAACACAAGCACCAGGAAAGAAGAATCTTTTGTTGCTATAAACTGCGCGGCTTTTTCCCCCCAACTCCTTCTAACTGAACTTTTCGGATACGAAGAAGGCGCTTTTACAGGCGCTCAAAAGGGTGGTAAACTGGGCCTGTTCGAAATTGCGAATAACGGCACGCTGTTCCTAGACGAAATAGGTGATATGGCGCTCGAACTGCAGTCGAAAATGTTGCGTGTATTGGAAAGTCATGAATTTATCAAGGTAGGCGGAACGAAACCGATCAAGGTCGATACAAGAATTATATCGGCAACAAACAAAAATCTAGAACAACTTATCGGCGATATGAAGTTTCGCAGCGATCTCTTTTATAGACTTAATGTGGTGCATTTTGAAATACCGCCTCTGCGCAGCCACCTTGAGGATGTCCCTTGTCTGATAGATCACTGTCTTAAAAAATTGAGCAGAAAATTTCGCCGGACGTTTACTATTGCCCCCGAAGCGGTCGTAAGGTTGGCAAAATTCAAGTTTCCTGGCAATATTCGCGAATTATTCAATATCATAGAGTTTGCCGCTAATAGTTGCGATGAGGGCAGAATAGAGACGGAACATTTGCCTGTCATCAAGGATCAGCCTGTATCATCTGATTTGTCCGATATGGTGAGAATTTCTGAAAGGGAACTTATCAGTAAGACTCTTAACCGCCACGAAAATTCCGTCAAGGGAAAACGCATGGTTGCCCTTGAACTGGGGATCTCTCTGGCAACTTTGTACAATAAAATGAAGCAATATGGTATTGTGCAAAAGCAGGAATCATAGAAAAGAGACAACAACATTGTGCTGGTGCCTCCTTCCTTTTTTGAACAGAAAAACCGCACAATTAACGTGCTACAAAACCTGACATTTCTATTTACTCTAGACATATTTATAAAATTTTCTTGACAAGCTGAAAATAAATAGTAGAATCCCCCTGTTTACAGTCAATGATCAGTGTGATTGTAAAGTATTGAAATCTACGAAAGGAGGTGGCGTTTAATGAAGAAGATATTCGCAATGATTATTTCTATTTTATTTCTGGCGACGATTTCGTTCGCGGTTGTTGGCTGCAGCAAGAAAGAAGAGCCGGCACCTGCACCTGCGGAGACCGCAGCCCCGGCAGCTCCTGCTACACCCGAAGCAGCCCCGGCAGCTCCTGCTACACCCGAAGCAGCCCCGGCAGCCCCGGCAACAAAGTAGTTCTGTCTTAACCGTAAAAAAGGCTGGAATTTTATTCCAGCCTTTTTTTTATCTTATTTTTTGACTATCCCCGCAAATGTATTGTATAAGCACTTATAAATTGCGTCAAAAATTTATAATGGAGGTGCAGCTATGAGCAATCGCGGTGATTTTATTGCGGGGATGGTTGTTGGTGGTTTTTTGGGCGCCCTTGTCGGCATTCTTTATGCGCCGAAAAGCGGCAGGGAGACACGCGAAGAAATCGGCAGAAAAACGGAGGAGCTTCTTTCCCGGGCAAAGGACGAATACGAGAACGCAATAGAGAAGAGTCGCAACGCCTATGAAGAAACCCTGGCGAAACTAAAAAAGCTCGAGGAACAGACCCAAAAAAGGGTTGATGAAGTGGGCGAGAGGGTGGAAGAGTTAAAAGAGCAGGGGAAAGATACATTGCAGGATGGCAAGAGCCGCTTGAAGAATGCTATCGTCGCGGGGGTCGAAGCCTTCAAGGAAGAGCAGAAAAAGGCATAGGAAAAGCGGAAGAGAAAAGAGGAGTTGACCATGACGAATATGGAGATAATCCTGTTAATTGTCAGCCTGGCCTTTTTTGTTATTGCCGGCTATGCCGTCTGGACCTTGATTCAAATCAGAAAGACGTCATTAAGCGTGGCAGAGACGCTCGACAGCGTCAACCAGAGTCTGCCGGTTATAATGAAAAATCTTGAGGAAATAACAACCCGCGTGAACAAGGTTACGAACACCGTCGAACGACGGGTTGACGATTTTTCCTCGACATTCGAAAAAATTAACGGCGCCATGAATTTTTATCTGGGGAAAGAACAGTTATTCCGGCAGCAGGTGGGCATCCCGGTTGCGAATGTCTTTCGCACCTATGGGGCGGTTGTAAAAGGAATCAGCGTCTTTCTCGATTATCTGAAGACCGGCTCGCCGTCCGGGAATCCCAACCGTCACCGGTAAATTACTCGAACAATGGCGGAGGGAAGTTTATGGCCGGGGTAACGTACGGGAAAAGGGGCGGGCATATCCTTGTAAAAAAGGTTCAGGAGACGTCTCCTTTCTCCCGTTCCGCTGAAGATGTCGTGCGGCAGATAAAGGCAGCGCAAGCACCGGGCGAGGAGGATTACCGGGAGCGGTCCCTTGCCATGCATGGCCTGATTTGCGCCCGCTGCGGCAGGGAGTTTGACTCCTCCAATCGCCACCTCCTCACCGTTCATCACAAGGACGGCAATCATCAAAACAACCCGTCGGATGGCAGCAACTGGGAGAATCTCTGCGCTTATTGTCACGAGGATGTACACAGCCGGGAGCTTTTGGGCGATTACCTCGGAGGAACGGCTGCAATTCGGGAAGAAGCCGTTTTCTTTGCCGATTCTGGCGCGCAAGAAGGAATGGGAGCCCTTGCCGAAAAACTGAAAAAAGCATTGGAAAAGAAAAAAAATAAATGAAGCCCAAAAAACACCGCAATGTAACGCGGCGATGTTGCTAACATAAATTCAATTTTCATATAAGCATATAAGGATATCTTAATCTAACTTGAAAAAGGAGGATGTAAAATGGGTAAGCTTTTGTGGCAGCCATCCGAGGAACGAATCAAAGGTTCGAATATGCACCGCTTTATGGCGTTCGTCAAAGAGCGGTATGGAAAAGATTTTAAGGATTACAGCAGCCTTCACGAATGGTCGGTGAACAATATCGCCGAGTTCTGGGGGGCGGCTTGGGATTTTCTCGGGATAAAGGCTTCCCGGAAGTATGACAGGGTAATTGAGGATGACAAAAAAATGCCCGGGGCAAATTGGTTTCCCGGCGCTCGCCTCAACTTTGCCGAAAACCTGCTGCGTTATCGAGACGATTCCGTCGCCCTGGTTTTCAGGGGGGAGGATCATCAGCCGGTTAAAACAACATACGCCGAGCTCTATGATGAAGTCGCAAGACTGGCTAAAAGCCTCAAAGCTTGCGGCGTTGTTCCCGGAGACCGCGTTGCCGGCTTCATGCCGAACATGATTGAAACCGTCGCCGCCATGCTTGCAGTGACAAGTCTCGGAGCGGTCTGGTCTTCTTCCTCGCCTGATTTTGGGATCAAGGGCGTGCTGGATCGTTTCGGGCAGATCAAACCCAAGGTGCTCTTTGCGGCGAACGGCTATTTCTTCAAAGGCAAAAGCCTCGATTCCCTTGCCCGGGTTGCCGAGATCATCAAGGCTCTGCCGACGATCGAAAAGGTTGTTATCGTTCCTTATACTGTAAAGGAACCGGATATCAGCTCCTTGCAGAACGCCATTCTTTACAAGAATTTCCGCTCTCCCGAAAGTGGGTTAGATATAGATTTCGAGCAGCTCCCCTTTGATCATCCCGTTTACATTATGTACACCTCCGGGACTACCGGCCTTCCCAAGTGCATGGTGCAGAGCGCGGGCGGAATCCTGATCAACCAGATGAAGGAGATGATCCTCCACACAAATGTCACCCGGGACGATACGATATTCTACTTCACGACCTGCGGCTGGATGATGTGGAACTGGCTTGTCAGTGCCCTGGCCGTCGGTCCGAAAATTGTCCTTTACGACGGAAATCCGTTCCATCCGAATGCGGGCGCCCTCTGGAAAATGGCCGAGGAGGAGAAAATCACGGTCTTCGGAACGAGCGCCGGGTATATCTCGGCTTTGATAAACGAGAAGGTGCTGCCGGGGAAAGAGTATGATCTTACTGCTCTCAAGACGATCCTTTCGACAGGCTCACCCCTTTCCGAAGAGGGATTCGAGTTTATCTACCGCGAGATCAAAGGAGATATACAACTTTCCTCCATCTCCGGCGGGTCGGATATAAACGGCTGTTTTGCCCTGGGCAATCCGATTGGACCGGTATATTCCGGCGAACTGCAGTGCCGCGGCCTGGGAATGAAGGTTGAAGCCTTTGACGAACACGGCAAGCCGGTTGTCAACCAGCAGGGAGAGCTGGTCTGTGCGGCCCCTGCGCCCTCCATGCCGATCTACTTCTGGGAAGACCCGGAAGGAAAGAAATACCACGCTGCTTATTTTGACGTATATCCCAATATCTGGAGACACGGCGATTATGTCCTGATCAATGAAAGGGGAGGGGTGATAATTTACGGAAGATCGGATGCCACGCTTAATCCCGGCGGCGTCAGAATCGGCACGGCGGAGATATACCGTCAGGTGGAGAACGTTGAGGGAATCACGGACAGCATCGTTGTCGGGCAGAATTGGAAAAATGATGTTCGTGTTATCCTTTTTGTGATGATGGCGCCGGGCGTCGAACTTACCGACGAACTCAGAAACAAGCTCAGAAAGCTGATCCGCGAGAACGCCTCGCCTCGTCATGTGCCGGCGAAGATAATAGCGGTTCCGGACATCCCCTACACGTTAAACATGAAAAAGGTCGAGCTTTCGGTAAAGAAGATGATCGACGGATTGGCGGTTACCAACAAGGACGCCCTGAAAAATCCGGAGTCGCTGGATTTCTATGCAAACATTCCGGAATTAAAGGAAGATTGATTGTAACTACTTAAGGTGGATAGTGACAAAAAACTACTGAAAGGGCGGTGCAATGCCGCCCTTTTTTATTACTTCTTACCTCAACAGAGAAAACGGTTTCTCCCTTTCCGTCACGAGTTTCTCGCCCACGGAGGTTCCGCAGTAAGGGCAGTAGTAGTCGTATTTGTCGCCCTCCGACAGAATCAACAAAAGACGCTTTCTGACCGGGACGGCCCGCCGGCATTGGGGGCAGAACAGCTCGGTTGCGTCAAAATCGTCGTATTGAGGCCTGTTTTTCATTCTTCATCACTCTCCGGTATATTTTTCGCATTCTCAAGCCAGACGGCGGCCTGGGAGTCGCTGGGGGCGCGGTAGTCCCCTCGGGGCGACAGCGAGCCGCCGGAGCCGACCTTGGGGCCGTTGGGGATGCAGGAGCGCTTGAACTGACTGGTTTGGAAAAAGCGGTACAGAAAAACATCTAACCAGTGGCGAATCTCGCCGATTGCGTACTGGTTTCGCTTTTCTAATGGCACATCGGGCCATTCTCCCTTTGTCTTGTCGCGCCAGGCGCAGTAGGCCATAAAGGCTATTTTTGTCGGCAGATAACCGAATCTTGTTATGTAGAAGGTATTAAAATCCTGAAGTTCGTAAGGGCCGACGATCTCCTCTGTTTTCTGGAAGGGCTGCGCGTTTTTTCCGCCCGGGATCAACTCTGGGCTGATTTCCGTCTCCAGGATGTCGAGCAGGATTGCTGCCGTCTCTGGTGAGTACTGGGCTGATTTCGCCACCCAGCGGATGAGATGCTGAATCAGCGTTTTGGGAACGCTGGAGTTGACGTTGTAGTGCGAAATATGATCGCCGACGCCGTAGGTGCACCAGCCGAGCGCCAATTCGCTTAGGTCCCCGGTGCCTACTACCAGTGCGTTTCTATTATTGGCGATTCGGAAGAGGTGCGATGTTCTTTCACCTGCCTGGATGTTTTCAAAGGTGACGTCGTAAACGGCCTTTCCCGCTGCAAACGGGTGGCCGATATCCTTGAGCATCTGCATACAGCTCGGACGGATGTCAATTTCGTTTACTTCTACGCCCAGTGATTTCATGAGGCGCAAGGCGTTCCTATATGTTTTTTCTGATGTCGCGAATCCCGGCATCGTGTAGGCCAGAACATTCGCCCGGGGCAGCTTCAGCATGTCCATCGTGCGGGCGGCGACGATGAGGGCGTGCGTGGAGTCTAATCCCCCGGATACCCCGATCGCCACTTTTTCGATGCCGGAGGATTTGAGCCGCTGCGAGAGGCCCTGAACCTGAATGCTGTAAGCCTCGCAACAGCGTTCATCGCGCATGGCTGGGTCAGCCGGGATATAGGGAAACCGGGCGTATTGGCGCTTGAGCAGCAGGCGCTCCCCTCTCTGGTCTGTCTTTATTGTAACAGTTCGGAACTGTGTAAGTTTTTCCTTGTGAGTGAAGGCATTTTTACTGAAGGTAGTCTGCCGCATGCGATCCTGAACAAGACGGTCCAAATCGATGTCGGCTGTTATTATCTGGGAATTATCCGCGAAGCGCTCCGATTGGGCGAGCATATTGCCGTTTTCAAAGATCATGGCATGTCCGTCCCACGCCAGATCGGTCGTTGATTCTCCCGGGCCTGCCGCTGTGTAAAGATAGGCGGCGAGACAGCGGGCGGACTGATTGGCGGCGAGACTGCGGCGGTATTCGGCCTTGCCGATGGTGGCGTTCGAGGCGGAAAGGTTGCCGATAACGGTGGCGCCCGCCATGGCGGCAAACGATGAAGGTGGGATTGGCACCCAGAGGTCTTCGCACATCTCCAGAAAAAGGCGGAGGTGAGGGATGTTGGCAACCGTGAAAATGAGGTCGGCGCCGCAGGGGATAGCTTCCTGCCCGCATAACGAGATCGTTTTAGAGACAGCTTCTTCCGCGGGGCAAAACTGCCTGACTTCATAAAACTCCCGGTAATTGGGGAGATATGACTTCAGAGCAACTCCCTCGATTTCCCCCCGATAAAGCACGATTCCCGCGTTAAAAAGACGGCAGTCCAGCCGCAAGGGGGCGCCGATCGCGATAATTACATTGAGGTCTTTGGTCTCGCGGGCGACTTCTTGGATTGCCGCAAGGACGCCGTCGAGAAGCGCCTCCTGCTGAAAGAGATCGTCGTTGGAGTAGGCGGACAGTCCCAGCTCCGGGAAAAGAGCGAAGATGCACTTCTGTTCCGCCGCTTTTCGCGCCAGGTCAATTGTCTGCGAGGTGTTGAAGGAGACATCGGCAACCCGGACCTCAGGCAGGCAGACGGCGGTTCTGATAAAGCCGTGATTGTAGAGATTGAAAAATTCTCCGTCGTTTCTCATCGCTATTCCTTCTCAACGTAAGCATAAGCGCTGTGATTGTGGATGCTCTCGAAGTTTTCGGCCTCTACCTTGTACCACTGAAAGTTGGAATCCTGGTTAAGGCGCACCGCTACGTTACGGACGATATCCTCCACAAACATGGGATTATTGTACCCCTGCTCGGTAACGAATTTTTCATCAACCCTCTTGAGCAGGGAATAGACCTCGCTGCTGGCGGAAACTTCGATCAGCTTGATAAGATCTTCGATCCAGAAGAATTTATGGAAACGCACCAGCACCGTCACGATGCTGCGCTGGTTGTGGGCGCCGACAAGGCTGATTGCCCGGGAACAGGGACAGACCGTTGTCACGGGAACATCTACCCCGACGATGAAATCCATTCCCGTATGGTCGCGGGTTCCGAGAAAGCGGCAATGATACTCCATCATGCTCCTTGCGCCCGAGCGAGGCGCGGTCTTTTCTATGAAGTAGGGGAATTCGATCTCGATATGCGCCGATGAGGCATGCAGTTTTACCCGTATTTTTTCCAGGATGTCGTGGAATGTCCGGATGTTGACCTGCTCCCTGATTTCGTTCAGCACTTCGACAAAACGGCTCATGTGCGTCCCCTTGAAATGGTGGAGGAGACTTACATACATGCTGATTGTCGCATTGACCTGCTGGGTTTTGCGGGTTTTGTCCAAAACGGTTATGGGGTATTTAAGACCCTTTACCCCTACCTTCTGGATGTTGACATTCCGCTCATCTTTTAGATTCTGTATGTCGATCATAGGCTGTAGGATACGCGAGCGTCCTCCGATTCCCATACGGTGACGCGGGTAATGGGGGCGTTTGCGGATTTGGCCTTTTCCGCCAATCTTTCAAACATGAATTGGGCGATGACCTCCGAAGAGGGATTGAGGTCTTTTAAACAAGGTAACTCATTCAAGTATTTATGATCAAGTTCCTCAAGTATTTCGTTTGTCCAGCGCTTCAGCAGGCGAAAATCGAGCAGCAGGCCGTCCTTGTTCAGATCCTGTGCCCCCGCTGAAACCTCGACGGTGAAATTATGGCCGTGCAGTCCCTCGCACTTTCCGCCAATGTCGCGCAACTGATGGGCCGCAGCAAAAGATTTTCTTATCGTCACTTCGAACATGAAAATGTCCTCCCCTTATTTTCGTTGCCCTATATCACAAAAAAGGCGCAGGCGATAAGCGGAAAATAATGAAAATGTTTGCAAAGTAAAACATCCGAAGATTTTCATGCTTCGTTGTGCCCCACGGGCAGGGGGGTTTAAAAGAAATAATTGAGTGATCTGTCCGCGCAGAGAGAAACGCAGGCGTTTGGCAAATATTGGCCGATCATTGCGTTACTGACAAGGACTGGTTTGTCATGCTGTTATTCGGAAGCATATTTTATTGACACACAGGCCTGTTCTCCCTATACTTCCCCATCGAAACGGATTTCTCATTACAATACAGGACCGCGACTCTTGAAAACGGAAACACAAAGCGACTTCGTCTGGCTTACCGGGATATGCTTAAGCCGCAGTTTTTTTGCGTTAGTTTTTACCGCCTACTCGGCGGCGCTGCCGTTGCTGAAAACCGATTGGGAAATGTCGGCAAGCCAGTCTGGCCTGATACAATCAGCCTGGCATGCCGGTTATCTTATATCGCTTTTTATGGTCGGTTTCATTGCCGATCGATTCGGCGCTAAAAAAACGTATCTTGTCGGCAGCGTTCTGGCCGCCTTAAGCGCGCTGATCTTTGCGTTTTTTGCTGACGGCTTTGTCTCCGGTTTTCTCCTTTACGGTTTTACCGGATTATGTTCGGGAGCCTCCTATACCCCGGGCCTTACCCTCGTTGCAGAGCGCTATTCACCCCTGGAGCGCGGCCGTGCCATGGGTTGGTTTCTTGCCGCCGCTTCGCTGGGGTACGGCGTATCGCTGTTTTTGAGCGGTATTTTAATGCCAAAGGTCGGCTGGCAGGGCTCTTTCATTGTCACTGCGTGCGGACCGCTTATCGCAATGATGATCTCGTTCTGGACCCTGCGCGCGACACCCAACGTGGTTCATCCGCACGGAAATGAACTCACTGGAATCCGCGCGCTCCGCGCCGTCTGGAAAAACAGGCCGGCCATGCTTCTGATCTGGGCTTATGTATTTCATGCGTGGGAACTGCTCGGGTTATGGGCATGGTTGCCTGCATATTTAGCGGCGTCTCTCGTCCAGAAGGGCGCCATGAACATTCAGGCCGCCGGTTTCGGGGCCCTCTTCACCGCCCTCACTTACATTACCAGCATGAGCGGCAGCATTTACGGCGGCGCCCTCTCGGATCGCCGGGGAAGAACCAGAACCATCCTCTGGGGCGCCTGCCTGAGCATCATGTGCTCCTTTACGTTCGGATGGATGATGACTCTGCCGCTGTGGCTCCTGGTGTTAGTAGCTTCGCTCTACAACGTTACCGCGATTGCCGACTCGTCGGTCTATTCAACGGCGCTTACCGAACTGGTTCCCTCCCACTATCTGGGCGCCGCTTATGCGCTGCGCTCGGTACTTGGTTTCGGCGCCGGGATCGTCAGTCCCTGGGTGTTTGGGCTTGTGCTCGACTGGATGCGCGGCGAACCGTTCCGCTCGGAGACGATGGCGTGGGGGCTTGCGTGGACCGCGCTGGGCGTCGGCGCAGTCCTGGGGCCGCTGATGACTTTAATGTTGCGCGCCACGCCCGAGGCGCAAAAGATGGCAGGCGGAAAAAAATAGCGGGCGGCTGCGGCAGTTCAGGCGTTGAGAGATTTGAGCAGCCTGCCGTTTGCATTCATGCGCTGGCGTAATTAACCACTATCTTTTTGGCGTCATCTGGTTTATATACCCCTCCAAATTTATCAAGGAGATCAACGCTTATGTCACGAGCCGACCGCTATTTGAATGCATGTAAAAAAGAGGCCGTGGACTGCACGCCCGTCTGGATCATGAGGCAGGCGGGCCGCTACCTCGAGGAGTACCGCGCAGTAAGAACCAAGCACAGCTTCATCGAGGTGTGCAAGACGCCGGAGCTCGCGGTGGAGCTCACCCTGCAGCCCGTCCGGCGCTTTGAAATAGATGCCGCCATCATCTTCGCCGACATCCTGCTGCCGCTGGAAAAGATGGGGATTGATTTTGAATTCACCAAGGACGACGGCCCCCGGATCAACAACACCGTCCGGACGCGGGCCGATGTGGAAAAAATCCGGGCGATCAATCCGATGGAAGAGATGGCCTACCTGATGGACGCAATCCGGATGGCGAAGCGCGAACTGAACGGCAAGGTTCCGCTGATCGGTTTCTCGGGGGCGCCGTTTACGCTGGCGAGCTACATCACCGAGGGGGGCGGTTCCCGGAACTATCTTTACACCAAAACGCTGATGTACCAGGAACCCGCTACCTGGCATCTGCTGATGGAAAAGCTGACCGACATGGTGATTGTTTACCTGAATGACCAGATCAAGGCGGGCGTGCAGGCCGTGCAGGTCTTCGACAGTTGGGTCGGATGCCTCTCGCAGGCCGATTACCGGGAGTTTGTGCTGCCCCACCAGAAACGCCTGATGGCCTCGCTTGATCAATCGGCGCCGCATGTCCATTTTGCCTTTAACGCATCGCATCTGCTGAAGCTGATCCAGGAGGCCGGGGGCGATGTGATCGGCCTGGATTGGCGCATCGAGATCGACGCGGCATGGAAGGAGCTCAACTATGAGAACGGAGTCCAGGGAAACCTTGATCCGGTGGCCCTCTACGGTTCGCGGTCGTACATCAAACGCCGGGTTGCGGAGATCCTCGCTAAGGCGGGAAATAGGAACGGCCACATCTTCAACCTCGGCCACGGCATCCTGCCAACGGCGCCTATTGACAACGTGAAATACATGATCGACATAGTCCACGAACTGAGTGCAAGAAAATGAAAACCGCCGTCATCCTTCTAACCCTGGGCGGCCCTCGCTGCCAAGAGGAGATACCGGAGTTCATAAAGCATTTTATCGGCAGGGAGCTGCCTCCGCCGGCGATGAAGGCCGTCATCGAACGATACCGCCTGATCGGCGGTTTTTCGCCGCTGGCGCGCATCACCGAGGAACAGACCAAGGCTTTGGGCGAGGCGCTGGGCGAAGAATATCTCTGTTTCCCCGCTTTTCGCCATGCACAGCCGTTCATTGAAGATGTACTTGAAAGCGCCGCGGCGGCGGGAGTGGCGCGGATTCTGGTCCTGCTGCTCTCTCCCTTCTATACGAGCGTCACTACCGGGAATTACATAGACGTCGCAAAAGTCCACATCGCCAAGATGTCCCTCTCCACACCGGTTGATTTCATCCACAGTTGGTATAGAGAACCGCTTTTTATCGAAAGCTGGGTGAAGCAGATCGCCAGCGACTCGTTCGACGAGCGGGCCTTTTACCTCTTTTCGGCGCACAGCCTGCCGCTGAGATACGCCGATGAGCCTTACCGGCGACAGATTGAGGAGACCGTTTCCCTCGTTGCCTCCCGCGCCGGCATCCTGAACCATGCGCTCGGCTGGCAGAGCATCCCGGAGCGTCAGCCGGAACCGTGGATTACCCCGATCGTCGAAGATAAAATTGATTTCATCGCCGCCGCCGGGTTTAAAGAGATCATCCAGGTTCCGATCGGCTTCACCGCCGACCATATCGAGACGCTCTTCGATATTGACATCACCCACCGGCAGTACGCCCTGGCAAAAGGGCTTTCCTTCCGGCGCATTGCCTCTCTTAATGCCGGCGCTGCTTTTATCCGGGCCTTGAAAGAGGTCGTAACCAAGTTTGATCACGATGAACGATAAAAAAATAGCCATAGTCGGCGGCGGCATCTCCGCCTTGGCCTGCGCCGTAACTCTGAAGGAAAAAGGCTTCAACTTTACGCTCTTCGAGAAAGAAGACGCCGTCGGCGGCAAATTATTCACCGAAAATATCGGCGACTTTACCATCGAAGGCGGACCCGACAGTTACCTGCCGGAGAAGGTCTGGTCGGTGCAGTTGATAAAAAAGGTGGGGCTTGCCGACCGGATGCTCTGCTCGAACGATGAGCGCAAGGGGACCTTCATCTATTCCGGGGGACGTCTCCATCCGCTTCCGGAAGGCGTAATGCTGATGGTTCCCACGATGATCATGCCGTTGGCCAAGTCCGGCCTCATCTCTTGGCCGGGAAAAATGCGGATGGGCATGGAGCTCTTCGTCCCGCCCCGAAAAGATACGAAGGACGAAAGCCTTGCCGAATTCGTTACGCGCCGG
>JALNYO010000027.1 GCA_023229765.1 Syntrophales bacterium
CCGGAGATTTTTTGGAGGATGTAGATAACCTCTTCGGGGCCTGTTATCGCGTCGTTGTTTACGTCGAGGCGGCAGCTTGGGGCGGATAGGGGGCAGACCAGGTGAGTATCCATGCTGGCCATAAGCCTCAGGGCGATGATCGCGTCTGCCAAATCGATCATGCAGTTGCCGGAAAGATCGCCCGGCGGAAACAGGCCGGTCATCGCGGCGAAGGCATTGATCCGGCCGCCGGAGGCAACCTTGCCGGCGAGGGCGTCGATCTTGTCAACATTGGTTATGATTGAATCACGGACGTCCGCGTAGCCGGCAGTAGGGCATTGGCTGTAAATCAGCCCGGCGAGTCCAGCGACGTGCGGCGCTGCCATAGAGGTGCCGCTTTTATAGCCGTATGGATCGTATGGATTAGTTGATGGTTTATTGATAAGGGTGACCCTCTGAACCCCCGTGCCCGTGCTGAGCATAGCCAGCAGCGCCTCGCCGTCGGCTTTTGTGATCGAAACCGCCGGTACCCAGACGCCGGGCGAACCAAGCGTTCCGCCCCCTATGTCAAAGTCATCCACGACATCGTTGTAGAAAATAATTCCCTTCGCCCCCTTGGCCTGCGCGTTCAAGGCTTTTTGGGAGAAAGTGAACGCAACTCCGTCACAATTGCCCCTTTTGATCAGGGCGATATTCCCGGAAACGGCGTCGGGAATCTGATCGATGTATCCCATCATATCGCAGTCATAATTGGTATACCCCATGCCGCTGTCGTAAAGTGCGCCGATAATCCCGGAATCGGAGGTGAGGGCGGCGTATTCCATGCCGATTGCAGGGTATTCGGCCGGCGGCAACAGGTCTATGGCCTTGACGGAGGTTCCGGAAAACGGAAACGTCGAGTAGATGAGGTTGCCGGGAGCGGCGACATCCACCTCAATCTTCCCATAATTGCTTGTACTGGCAAGCGCGTCTGTGGAATCGGTGTTGGCGACGGAGATTATATTGTCAAGATCGTAGCTGGCCGGATAGATCTTCCCGCTGATATCCAGATCGTTGCTGTAGTTCCCCGCGGCGCAGGCGGCGATTATTCCTTTTTCCCGCAAACGGGCAAAGGCCGCACGTTCATCAGTGTAGCTTGCATTGCCCCCGAAGCTGCAGTTTACAACCTGTGCGCCGTTGGCGATGGCGTAGTCGATTGCCTCTATAATATCGGCATTGATAAATTCGGAGCTGTTATCGACATTGACCTTCAGCGGCATGATGCGGACTTTCCAGTTAATGCCGGAGACGCCGACGCCGTTATTGCCCACTGCCCCGACGATTCCAGCAACATGCGTGCCGTGGCCGTAGATGTTGTCCGGATCGAACGGGAACGGATTGTTGTCGTTATTGGCGCAATCCCAGCCGTATATGTCGTCAATATAACCGTTGCCGTCATCGTCAACTCCGTCAATACCGGTTTTTTCCGCCTCGTTGATCCAGATATTGTCCCGCAGATCCGGATGAGAATAATCCACACCGGAGTCAATGACGGCGACGATCACGTCCCGGCTTCCGGTTGAGATATTCCATAGCGCCTCCGCGCCAATCTTTTTGAGGTTCCACTGCCTGGAAAAACTGGGGTCGTTCGGGGTAGCCTGCGGATAACGGAGCGCGTGCCGCTCGGCATGCTCGACGATTGGAGCTTCCTGATATTGCCTTATCGCCTCAGCTTCGGAAAAGCCGTCCTGCAGCTTTATCCGCTGCAACCGCAGTTTGGGGAGATTTTTGAGAACGACGCTTCCCAGCCGGGCATGCAGCGCGGCAATCTGCTCCGGGGCTGCCTCATCTTTAAATTTTACCAGCAGTTCTCCGGCTTTATAGGAAGGTCGTTTTTCAAGATTGGCGGCGTAAGGCGCTGCGGCCGGGGTTTTTGCCTGTTTCCCTGCGGCGCTCGTTTTTACGATAGAGTCCTCTTGCTGCGAGCTTTTTCCCGACTGCTTCGTGGACGGGGCGCCTTTGCCGTTAGCTGCTGCCAGATGCGCAGGCGAACCCGTGTTTTTCTCCTTTGCTTCCGCCACAATCAGCGCCCGTAACACGCGCCAGCTTTCCGTCTCCGGCAGGTATTCATAAACAACAGCGCTGTTTTGGGATATCGCCCGCAGCACCTCTTCTATGGTCGCGGCAAAGAGCTTTACGGTGATTTTGCCTTCGACCCCCGCGCCGATGAGGATGTTTGTCTTCGTCTTTTGCGCCACGGCCGGCAAAAGTTCGGTGATCTCAGCATTCCTCGCGTCTATCGAGACCTGCCCGTCCTTAGCTTCAACAACAAGATATGGTTGCGTATTTAATTTTTCGGAAGCTGCACTTGGGGCAGGCGCGGGAAAAAACACGAATGCCGCGAAGAGGGCGGCGATGACCCGTATAGCAAAATATCTTTTAAGTCCAGAATCCGTAAACATCATAGCTCTTTTTTTCTTACATTGGGATAAGCAGCTGCCGTCTTTTTCACTATCTACAATTGACCCTGCCGGGAGTCAAGGGGAAGAATTCAGTATCAATAAAAGAGGCCGGTAAAGAATGAATTTACGGCTTGACTTTCTTTCGGCGTGGCGATACCTTTAACCCGCATTTGCAACCCCCCAATAGTTACCACTTAGAGCGTAATTTTAATAAACCCCCATGCTTGGGGCAAGCACAACTAATGATGAAAGCGTAGCTTAATGTTCATAAAATTGGAAATCATGGGTTGCCGGAAGACGTAAAAAAGATCACGATTTAATATAGTGATATTATTGGCATAAATTCTATTTTCATACAAACCCCCATGCTCGTGGGGCACAACGAAGCACGAAAATCCCCCCTTACCCCCCTTTGGTAAAGGGGGGATGGGGGGATTTTCATACAAAGCGTAACGTAAGGATGATATTTGCAATTGTCCAAAGTTATCGCCAAGGGCCGGGAGTTTTTCACTGGGGATGTGCGGGTGTTTCAATTCAATTGGTGAATGTCATAAAAAGGAGGAAAAAAGATGGAAACAAGAAATTTGCATGCATTGAACAAATCGTCCTTCCATAGGTTTATCTCACTTACTCTTTTAATTTTTTTAATCGTAATTTTTTCCGGTTGTTCCAGTAGCGACGATCCCGTACCGCGGGCATCCACGGTTACGACGACGCGCGATGCTCAAGGCGTCTTGTTCATCGCCGGGGCGGAGCAGGACCGTCTCTATGACGTCTTTGAAGCCATGGGTTACGCTGTGGCTTCAGACCGTCTGTGGCAGGGGGAAACCTTCAGACGATCCGCCCGGGGGCGACTGGCCGAGATATTGGGCGCCGGGACCTCGAACGCCTTTTTGAACCAGGACAAGCTGGTGCGCACCACCGGCTATTCCGACCAGGAGCTGGCGGATGGTTTTGCCGCGCTGGGGGCGGAAGAGAAGGAAGTCATCAATGGTTATGTGGCAGGTTTCAACCGGCGCATTTCCGAGATTCGCAAGGATCCGGCCCTGCTCCCCTTTGAGTTTTCCGCGGTGGGGATCACGAGTGCGACGCTGGAGGACTGGAGTTACAAGGATGTGCTGGCGTGGGCCGTGCTGATGATGAGAAATTTTGACGTCGAGGCGCAAAAATCAGGCCAGATCGATAATGCTGCATTGTACCAGGGGCTTGTGGCTCAATATGGAACGACCGCAGGGCCAAAAATGTTTGAGGACTTGCGATGGCTTGACGATCCCAGCGCCTTGACCTATATCCCCAATCCAGTGAAAGTTCCCCTTGCCGTGAGCCAGGCAGCGCGGACGCCGCTGATGGATAACCCGCCGTCCTCACTCCCCGATCTGCGCGCGGTTGCTGCGAGCATCTCCGAGACGCGGGAACAGATCGACGAAAACCTGAAAAAGATCAATGCTTACGTGAAGATGGGCAGTTATGCCTGGGCGATCAAGGGGACCAAAACGGCGACCGGCAATCCGATGCTCTACTCCGGCCCGCAGATGGGATTTACGGTTCCCTCAATCATCGGCGAGGGTTCTATAAAAGCCGGCGGCTTGAATGTCTCCGGGATGATAATCACGGGGCTTCCCTCCATTGTCATTGGCCGTACTCCTCATCATGCGTGGTCTATGCAGGTGGGGCACGCCCACACGGTTGATTACTATATGGAACCGGCGTCGGCAATGACTCTGCACAGGACGGAAACGATCAAGGTCGCCGGCGCAGCGGATGTCTCCCTGCCGATATACCGGACGTCTCATGGGCCGGTTATCAACGCGGCTCCCCCCATTGCCTGGAAATATTCTCATTGGGGATATGAATTCAAGGTTATCAAGGCGTATCTTGGCCTGGCCCGGGCGACCAGCATGGATCAGTTCGGGGCGGCTATTGAAGATGTCCCCTTGTCGCAGCATTTTACATATGTTGACAGGGATGGGAACATCGCTTACTGGATGTCGGGCAGGGATCCCGTACGTCCCTATGGCGGCGAATGGCGGATGCCGCAGGGCGCCGTTGGCGCAGCCCTTGAGTGGGATTCGGCAAAGCTGATTCCGCGCTCAACCGATCGCAACACAAGCCAGGGATATTATTGCGGCTGGAACAATAAGTCGCGTGCGGGGTACCCCAATTCCTGGAATAACGCCAGCTACTCCTTCGGCCCCTTCCATCGCGCTCATGTGGTTGATGATTACCTTGCGGCGAATAACAATCTTACCTATGACCAGGTCAAGGATATTGCCCTCAATATCGCCACGACGGATTCCTTCGGCGGCGGGGGCAATCCATGGAAGTATGTTTCTTCGTATTTCACCACGGCGGTGAATACGGCCCCGGATGCGCCTGTTGCTGCCCGGACAGCCGCGCTTGCCCTGCTGACCGCATGGGACGGCCATTTCGTGGATGGGGGCGCCGCCTCCTGGGCCACGGGAACGGACCGTGCCGATGCCTGGATGCTGATGGACGCGTGGATAAAGGAGGTTATTAATCTCACGTTCGAGGAGCTGGACGCCAACGCGACAATTCAAAAGGCAAAGGTCAACGGGGTGCTCTTCAACACGTTGCTGCATGGCCTGCGAACCGGAGGAGTCACAAACTATTACAATTGGTTCCAAAATGCCGATGGAGCCAAGCCGCAGACCGCCGACGCGATTATCGTCAAGGCCCTCGACAATGTGCTTGTTACATTGGGAGCTCAGCCCTGGGGCACGGCCAAACGCGGCACCATCGATTTCAAGCACGATATGCTGGGATTGGTTCACCAGATACCCTTCTCGTCCCGTTCCACCTATGCCCATGTTCTTGAATACGGCAGCGCCGGTCCCCTCAAGATCAAAAGCATGTTCCCACTGGGAGAATCCGGGGATATCCGGGTAGGCGGCGGCGGGGCGCCCGCGTTTGACGCAAATTTCTTCACGATGACGCCTGCGTACGACAATTTCGTTTACCGGGATTTCCCGCTGTTTTAGGTCTAACCTGTTAAATTGAAAAAGCCTGTGAAAACGCCTCGCCATTTTTGGCGGGGCGTTTTCTTAACTCAATTCTGCTGACCCCAATTCTGGCCTCGCCGTTGTAGGGGTACGGCATGCCGTGTCATTCTTGCCGACATCCTTGAAATAAGATTGGCAGTGTGTTAGATGCAGACGCAAGGGTAACGGGAAAGGGAAATTGATATCTTATGCCGGTTTATGAATACACAGCGCTTGATGTTGGCGGCCGCAGAAAAAGCGGTGTTGTTGATGCCGGCAGCCTTGCGGCCGCGCGCCAGAAGCTGCGGGAGAGCAGCGTTTTTCCCGTTGCAATAGGCGAAGCTTCGGGAAGCAGAAATAATGAAACCACTGCCGGCAAGACCGCCACGGGCCTTTTCCAACGGGTGGGCCTCCAGGAGCTTTCCGTCATGACGCGGCAACTCGCGACGCTGATCGGGGCGGGGCTGCCCCTGGTGCCTTCCCTTTCGGCGCTGGCGCCCCAGATACGAAATCAGCTTCTGCGCTCGACAATCGTCCGCATCCGCGAAGAGGTCAATGAGGGGAACAGCCTGACCGGCGCCCTGTCCCACTTTCCCAAGATATTCCCGCCGTTTTACCTCAACATGGTGCGCGCGGGCGAGGCGTCGGGGACGCTCAATTTGGTTCTGGAGCGGTTGGCCGATTTTCAGGAAAATCAGCAGGAGATGAGAACCAAGATCCGCACTGCGCTGGCCTATCCGCTTTTCATGTTTTTCATCGGCAGCGGGGTTTTGCTTTTTCTGGTGACCTTTGTCGTTCCAAATATCACGAATATTTTCAGTGAGATGCATCAGACGCTGCCGGCGATAACCGTTTTTCTGATCGTGGTCAGCGGGTTTCTGAAATCATTCTGGTGGATAATCGCCCTGGTTGTCGGCGCCGGGATTGTCGGCTTGCGCTCCTCGATCAAAAAGACGGAAGCGGGGCGCAATTTCTGGGACCGGCTGAAGCTGAATTTTCCCCTTTTCGGCGGTCTCAACCGCAAGGTTGCCGTCGCACGTTTCAGCCGCACGCTGGGGACGCTCCTCCAGAGCAGCGTCCCGCTTTTGTCGGCGCTCGAAATAGCCAGAAACGTCGTTGACAATCGTCTAATCGCCAACGAGATCAAAAGGGTGGCGAAGGATGTCGAAGAGGGGCAGAGCCTTTCCGTTCCGCTTGCCAAGAACCAGTTTTTTCCCCCGATCGCCGTCGAGATGATTGCCGTCGGCGAGCAGAGCGGCAATGTCGAGAAGATGCTATTCAAGGTTGCCGACGCCTACGAGAAAGAGGTGGAGGCCAATATCGTCATGATCACGTCGCTTCTGGAGCCGGCGATGATCCTCGCGATGGGCGCCGTGGTGGGGTTCATCGTGATTTCGATCCTGCTGCCCATCTTTGAGATGAACCAGTTGGTGCGTTAAGCGGCGAACGGAGCGCGTCCGCAGGTCTCAAAAGTTATGCGCTGTAAGACACGGATATTGTTAGTATAAATTCTATTTTCATATAAACCCCCATGCCCGGGGGGCACAACCAAGTATGAAAATCCCCCCTTGCCCCCCTTTGGCAAAGGGGGGATGGGGGGATTTTCGAATAGAGAGGAAATGAAAATGAGAAAAGAAAGACGCAATCAACGAGGGTTTACCCTCATCGAACTGATGGTCGTGATCGTCATCCTCGGCATCCTGGCGGGGCTGATTGTTCCCCGGATTATGGGACGGCCGGACGAGGCGAGGCAGGCGAAGGCGAGAATCCAGATTGAGAGTCTCGAAACAGCCCTGAAACTGTACAAATTAGACACCGGAAACTACCCGACGACGGAGCAGGGGCTGCAAGCCCTGGTGGAGCCGCCGGCGGTCGGCGCCCAGGCTGGCAACTGGCGTCAGGGCGGGTATCTGGAAAAGGGAAAGGTGCCGAAGGATCCCTGGGATTACGACTTTATCTATCTTTGCCCCGGGGTCCACGGGGATTACGATCTGAGTTGTCGCGGCGCCGATGGAGAGCCTGGCGGGGAGGGGAAGAATCGGGACATCAATAGTTGGGAAACCGAAGGTTAATGTTCATAGCATGACCGACCGGGGCTATACGCTGATAGAACTGTCTGTGGTCGTCCTGTTGATCGGGATGATGCTGCTCGTCGCTGTGCCGCGCGTCCGGGATGCCGTCCTTTCCGACGACCTGAAGGCGGCTACGCGCCGGCTCGTTGGCGCGGCCCGCGAGCTGAAAAATGAGTCGATTCGCGAGCAGGTTGACTATATCCTGCATCTGGATCTTGCCCATCCAGGGTTTTGGGTTTACAGCGCCGACACCACGCCGGAAAAACTGGCTGAAATCCGTAAAAAGGCGTCCCCTTTTGCCGATGGGTTGAAAATAACCGACTTCATTCGGCCCGGTGAGGAAAAACAAACAGAGGGAGACGCCGAAATCCGCTTTCATCGCCAGGGGTATGTTGACCCGGCGGTTATTCATCTTAAAAAAAATGATCGGGAGTTCACCGTTGTTTTCCAGCCGTTTCTTAATACGGTGACTGTTTATGAAAAATATGTCGATTATACATTTGCTGAAGAAGGACAGACTTTCGGTCGGTAAGCCCGGCGCTTTATTACGGAAGCGTGGGTTTACGCTCCTGGAGGTGATGATCGCGATGGCGATTCTGGCGATCGCCTTGGTCGCGGTTTACCGGTCGCAGTCGCAGAGCATTTTGATGGCGGGAGATTCGCGTTTTCTCACCACGGCAGCGCTGCTCGCCCAGGGCAGAATGGTACAGTTAGACGCCCTCGGGAGCAGGGCCGAAAGCGGCGATTTCGGGGAAGAATTTCCCGATTATAAATGGCAGGTGACGATAGAAGATACGGAAATTAAACTCATCAAAAAGTTTGTTGTGACCGTGGTCAACAGCCGGCTGGCCAAACGCAACGCATACCGATTGATTCTCTACAAGGTGTTGATTTAGTGAGAGAAAATGGTTTTACGCTTATCGAGATTCTGCTCGCCATTTTAATCCTCGGGATCGTTATGACCACCGTTTATGCCTCCTATACGGGCACCTTCCGCATCATCGCGGAAACGAAGAAGGATGCCGAGCTTTACGGCATGGCGCGGGCTGCCTTGGAGCGCATGACGAGGGATCTGGAAGCGGTTTCTCCCTGGAAAAGGGCTTTCCCCTTTTCTGCCAAGCAGTATTTCTTGGGGGACAACGAGTTTACCGGCATGATTTTCCGCTCCGCCGCCCACGTCGTCTTCGGGAAGGAGGAGCAGGCAGGCGGGGTCGCCGTTATAGAGTACAGTGTTGAAGAAGAGAAAGAAGGCGAAGGGTTTGCCCTCTATCGCAGCGATTCGTTGAGCCGTGATCTGGGGGAGGAGGCGCCGCCCCCCCGGAGGTTTCTTTTGTGCGACCGGATTGCCGGCCTGACCTGCATTTTTTTTGACGACAAGGGGAAGGAATACGAAACATGGGATTCCGAAGCGGGCGAAGAAAGTCAGAGGAAGAAGGCCCCGACGATCGTCGAAATCCGCCTGTTTCTGGTAAATCCCAAAAATCCGGACCACCCCTATCCGTTCATGACACGGGTATATCTGCCCGTAACTGCGGTCCGATGATGCAAAGCGATGGAAGCATGACCAATCAACGGGGCATAGCCCTGATCGTTGTAATTCTGATGATCAGCATCATCGTGGCGCTGACGATTCAGTTGAATCGCGATATGCGCTCAGAGGTTTATGAGGCGGCCAATCTGAGCGATCAGGCGCAGTTGCGATATGTGGCAGAATCCGTCCTTTATGCCGGAGAGGCGGTTCTTTTGAATGACAGGAACCAGTATGACGCCCTTACAGAGGATTGGGCGAATACCGAAATGTTCTCCCTGAGAGCGGCGGAATTTTTCGACAAAGCCTCGTTCAAACTGACGATAGAAGACATCGGCGGCAGAATTCCGATAAACCTGCTGGTGAGCGGCAACGCCTACAATGTTCCCATCCGGGAGATGCTGCTGCGCCTGCTGACCGGTTCCTATTTCCGCCTGGAGGAGGGAGCGGCAGAGGAAGTCACCGACGCCATCAAGGACTGGATCGATGCGGACAGCGAGACAACCGACAGGGGCGTGGAGAGTCGGGTGAAAAATGCTCCTCTTGATTGCATTGAAGAATTAATGATGATAAAGGGGGTCTCCCGTGAGCTGTTTTACGGGTCGGAGCGGTTTTACGGCCTCGTCAACTGTTTGACCGTGTTCGGCGACGGGAAGATCAACATCAATACCGCGCCCAAGCCGGTGCTGCTGGCGCTGTCGGCGCAGATGACAAGCGAGGCGGTGGAGGCGCTGGACCGGTATCGCCACGACCCGAAAAACTCCGTCGCCAATCCCGGCTGGTATAGTGGAGTTCCGGAAGCGTCCGGCGCTAATATCCCGGCGGGAAGCATAACGGTTAAAAGCGACAACTTTCAGATTAAGGCGATGGGCGTGCAGGGAAGAATGACAAAGCAGATTATCGCGATAGTTAACAGGGATGCGGGCAGAACAAAGGTTGCAGCCCTGGCCTGGAGAGTGGAGTAATGCCGGAAAAATTTTTGGGTCTTGATATTGGCGCTGGGAGCGTCAAGGCGGTGTTGCTCAACCGGGGGTTCCGGGGCGGAGGCGAAATAGCGGGCTTTTGCCGCATCGGGATTGCCGAGGCCGGCGGGATTGCCGAGGCCCTGGAGCAGCTTTTTTCCGACCAGGCCTTTGACGGCGCGATCTGTGTATCGACTCTTCCCGCGGCTCTTTTTTCATTTCGCAATATCCAATTGCCGTTTCGCGACGAACGGAAGATCAGGCAAACATTGGCCTTTGCGGTAGAGCCGTTCATCCAGCAGTCCCTTGACGCCGTCTTGATTGACTATACGTTTGCGGAACGGGCAAAACAGTCCAAATTGTTTACCGCGATTGCCGAAAGGGCTCTGATCGACGACCGCCGCAAGCTTCTATCCCCATACGTCCACGAAACGGCGGTGCTCGATATTGACGCTGTTCCGCTTGCTTCCTTTCTTGCCCGGCAGCCTGATTTTCCGACCGGCGCCTTGCTTTTGGATGTCGGCCTTCAGGATACGACGGCTGTTTTTTTCGGCAAGACGGGCGTTTTTCATATTCGTCATTTTTATTTCGGCGGCCAGAAAATGACAGAGGCCATTGCCAAGTCCTGCGGAATGAATGCGGAAGCTGCGGAAGAAATTAAGATAAAAGGGGAATTTACCGAAGAGGGACTTGAGGCGCTCTCAAAGGTTCTTCAACCATTTTTTACCGAGCTGAAAAATACCATCGCCTTTTTGCAGCAGAAGGGCCAGATTCCCGAATTTCCCACCCAAATAATCCTGACTGGAGGCGGTTCCCAAGCGCCTGGCATTGCCGAAGGGTTGTCCCGTTTACTGGAAATTCCCGTCGAAAAAACCGATTTGCTGGCAGAGGGGGGCTTCGGAATCGATGCAGATCTCCGTTCTTCCTGGGATGCGGCCGTTATGGATCAGGCCCTGGCCCTGGCGGCCAGACCCCTCGGCAAGGGAACGGGCTTCAACTTCCTGAAACGCGAGCAGGAAACGCGGGCGGGGTCGGGAGACCTGCGCGGCATCCTGAAAAAAACAGCGATCGCGGCCGGGGTGATCATCCTCCTGGCCGGCCTTGAGTTCGGGCTGGGAGATTACGCCCTGCGCCTCCAGCTCTCCCGTCTCAAGAAGGATGTGCTCACCGAGTTCAAGAAGATAGACCCCGAGGCAACCAGGATTGTCGATCCGGTTGTGCAACTCCGGGGCAAGATCGCCGAGGCAAAAAAGCTGATGGCCGGCATCGGCGATGTGTCGTCGGCTGCGGCGCTTGATATCTTCAGAGACGTTTCGGTCTCGGCCCAGCCGGAGATTACGCTTTCCTCGTTTTCCATAGAGGGAAACGAGGTTGTTTTGAAGGGAGAGGCCCCAAATTTCGACGCGATGGAGGCGTTCAAAAAGAAGCTGGAAGGCTCAAAATACGTAAAGACGGTGACGGTTGGTTCCACCAGCCTGCTGAAGAGGGAAAAAGGGGTGGAGTTTAATCTCAAGGTGGTCCGAAAAAGATGAAGCAGTTCTGGGAGCAGTTGACAAAAAGTCAGAAGCGGGCCCTGACGATTGGGCTAATCTTCGTTGCGGGGGCTGTGTTCATGCAGTTTGCCGTTTTCCCCTGGATAGACGCGCGCCAGAGGGTGCAGACGTCGATCGTGACCAACGAAAAGACCCTCCGGGAGCTGGCGACGCTTGGTCGGGAGTATGCTGTTCTCAGGCGTTCTTCAGAGGCAATAAAAGGCGTTGTCGAAAGGCGATTGCCCGGATTCGCCCTCTTTTCCTATCTGGAAAGAAAGGCTAATGAAAACGGACTGAAGGCGCACATAAAATCGATCAACCCGCTGAAGCCGACCGCGGTGGGCGCCTACGAGGAAACTGCCGTGGAAATAAAGGTTGAGAATTTGACGAGCAAACAACTGACCGATTTTTTATATAATGTGGAATCGCCGGAACAGATGGTGAGGATACGGCGGCTGTCGATCGGCAAGATGAAGGAGGCGCCGGAATATCTGGTCGCGGAGATCCAGGTTTATACCTATCAGAACCCGAGCGGGGAGGGACGCGCCCGATGAAGCTCTTCAAAATCAACCGGGCCTTTTTCGGATACGTACTGGCAGGCGTCCTGATGCTGTTTATTTTCCTATACTTGCGTTTTCCGGGCGATGCCGTAAAAAATTATCTGAAG
This sequence comes from Syntrophales bacterium, assembly GCA_023229765.1. NCBI lineage: Bacteria > Pseudomonadati > Thermodesulfobacteriota > Syntrophia > Syntrophales > Syntrophales bacterium. The sequence goes on from JALNYO010000027.1 coordinate 12,181, forward strand.
GCATCCGCGGCGTCCCGCTACCCGGAGTTGCTCTTTGTCCTCGACTCCATTGGGCCAACGATTCCGCCCGGCATGGCGCTGGAAAATCTTACCATCGGTTTTCGCGGCCGTCCCGAGGCGACTCTGCATGTTAATCGCCTGGCGTTTGCCCCCGGCTGGCTTTCCGTGATTCAGGGGAAGGTTGCGGCTGCGGCGACGGCGACCCTGTACGGGGGCGAGATCAAGGGCAGCGGGGAGTTGGCGAAGGCCTTTTCGCTGCGTGGTCCGTTTTCGTCAACTGTGCGGTTTGAAGGGCTGCGGTTGGAAAAGTGTTTGTTGCTTCAGGAGTCTCTTGCCCGTCAGGTTTCCGGAACCATGAAGGGTTCTTTTGCGGCGACCGGCGAGACCGGGCCGCTGAAGAACGTCGCCGGCAAGCTGGAGGCAACGCTGACAAACGGAAGCTACCAGCTCTTAGAGAATGTTGCGGGATTTGACAAAATCGCTTTCAGCCGGATTGACCTGAAAATGGAGATGAAGAGCGGCGCGCTGAAAATAACCAATCTGACGGTAAACGGCGACAAACTTCGCATCACGCTGAAGGGAAACATCCTGCTCGCCGCCGATTTGCAAGAAAGCCGGCTGGATTTGACCGGTTCGGTCGAGCTGCAAGGGGCCGGCGGCCGGCGGATGCCGATGACGATCGGCGGCGTATGGGGCAATCCCACGGTGAAGCTGATGTAAAATGAGGAATAAAATGGAGGGACGCGCTTAAGTCGCGTCCGCAGCTATCAGTAGATAATTTTCGTTACTTTTAAGGGATTTGCAGACGTGGACTGGGCGCATTATTTTCGTTTTTCACTTTCCGACTTCCAGGGGTTTTTCTCCCGGCGGACGATTATTTTGACATTGATGGCCGTTTTGCTCTATCAGACGTCCGGTGTATTTTACCAGGCCCTGACGCTCCAGTTGCTCCGCATGACGCCGCCCCCCGCTCTGGAAATCAGGGCGCCCGCAACGGCTGCAGCGCTTCGCGAGCCGCTGGATGCTTATAACGCTATCCCCGAAAGAAATATTTTTGGCACAACGGCCGAGACTATCGAGGAAAAGCAGGCGAAAAACAAGCCGGCGCAGCCGCAGCAGGATATAGCCCTGCTTTTCGATCTGCGGGGCACGGTCGCCGGCGACGCGAAGCACGGTTTTGCGGTAATCGAAGAAAAAAGCGCGCATAAACAGAGGCTGGTCAAGATCGGCGATGTAATTTCCGGCGCCAGGGTTATCCGGATCAAAAGAAACGCGCTTGACGTGCTGGTCAACGACCAGGAACGGACGTTGAAGATGGCCGATAAAACCGAGGCGCCGGTTCTGCCTGGGGCCGAGGCAAAAGCGCTTCCCGCTTTGCCAGTGGCGCCGGGCGGGGGAACGGTCATCAACCGCAGCGAGATTTCCGCGGCTCTGGCCGACATGGGGAGCTTGCTCCGCCAAGCGCAGGTTCGCCCCTACTTTAAGGGTGGGGTTGCCGACGGCTTCATGATAACCAATATTCAGCCCGGCAGCATGTACCAGCGGATGGGAATCGTCAACGGGGACATTCTCCAGGGGATTGACGGCAACAGAATCCAGACGGCGGATGACATGATCTCGTTCCTCAATACGCTGAAGGGAGCTTCGGGAGCGGTCCTTTCGCTGCAGCGCGGCGGGAAGCCGCAGACGCTGAACTACCAGTTCCGGTAAGGAAACGGCGCTGCGCCGATTATTGAGAGGGCAAGAGGGGTTAAGAGGAGGAGAACGCCACTGTTTTGGGGTTTTAAATAATGTACGAGGCATACTTCGGGCTGAAGGAAAACCCGTTTACCCTCTCTCCGGATCCGCGCTACCTGTATCTGAGCCCGCGGCATCGGGAGGCGCTCAACTGCCTGCTTTACGGGATACATGAGAAAAAGGGGTTCATGGCGCTTACCGGGGGGATAGGGACTGGAAAAACAACCCTTTGCCGGTTTATGCTTTCGGAATTGGGCGATTCAGTAGCGACGGCGCTGATCTTCAATCCGGCCCTCTCCGATCTCGAACTCCTCAAAACGGTTAACCAGGAGTTTGGAATAAAAATCGGGAGCGGCAGAGGAACAAAGAAAAGATATATAGACGCGCTCAACGATTTCCTGCTGGCAAATTTTTCCCGTGGGAAAAACGCCGTCCTGATCATCGATGAGGCGCAGAATTTGCCCCGCGAGACGCTGGAACAGGTCAGAATGCTGTCGAATCTGGAGACGGCCAGCGAAAAACTGCTGCAGATTGTGCTTTTGGGGCAGCCGGAGTTGCAGGAGATGCTATCGTTGCCGTCGCTTCGCCAGTTGAACGAGCGGATAACCGTCCGTTACGACCTGAAGCCGCTGGGCAGAAAGGATGTGCGCGGTTACCTGGAGCATCGGCTTGCCGCCGCCTCCGGGAACCTCGATAAGTTGTTTTCGCCGGCGAGTTATGGCTATATTTACCGAGCCTCCGAGGGAATACCGAGGCGAATCAACGCGATCTGCGACCGGGCGCTGTTGGTTGCCTATAGCAGGGATAAACGCACGGTCGATCGGCGCATCGTCCGGGCGGCGATTCGCGACCTCGGCGCCGGTTACCTGGCCCGGACATCCGGACAGAAGACGCGGCTGCGGCTGGAAATTGCCGTGGCCCTGCTTCTCTGGGCAATGCTGATTATAATCGGATACTTTCAGTGGCCGTGGTTTTGAGCGTGGGATTTTTTGATGGATCGTCGGGCCATCAAACAGCTTGACGGGGAAGAAAAATGAGTTATATCAACGAGGCGCTCCGCAAGGCGCAAACAGAAAAAGATAATTGCTATGGGAAGGTGGATTATGCTGCTTCCCTCCCTCCCGAAAGGCGGAGGCGCCCGTGGCAAAAACCGATTGCGATTTTTGCTGCGACTATCGTAATTGTTGCCGCGGGGGCGCTGCTGGCCGTTAAATTTTTTTTGGCGCCGGTGTCCGTGTCCGTTGCTCAAAAGCTCCCGGCGTCATCGGCAGAGCGGGGAACAGCCTTAGCCGGTTCGACAGGGAAACAAGCGGCGCTCCCAATGCCAAAGCCGGCGGCGGTTCTCGCGGCAGATGACGCCGCCCTGAAGACGAGCGTGGCAAAGCCTTCTGCCGCCGACAGCAAGAAGGTGCAGGACGAGAAAAAGGCTGCGGAGATAAAGCGTCGTCAGGAAGAGGCGGCGCTTGCCCAGCGCAGCGGCAATTTCAGCACGGCCAAGACCCTCTACGGGGAAATATTGACCCTTGATGAAGATAATGTGGAGGCGCTGAACAATCTCGGGGTTGTTTATCTGGCCGAAAAAAAGGGCGACAAGGCACTGGCCCTGTTTCGCCGGGCGGTTTTGCTGAAGAGGGACTATTTGGATCCGTATTACAACATGGCCTGTCTTTACGCGCAGAAAAATGATATTGATCAGAGCCTCTGGTATCTCAAGATGGCGATATCTATAGACAAAGAAGTTATGAATTGGGTAAAAAAGGATGCCGACATGAAAAAGGTGGTAGCATCGCCTAAATTTAAGGAAATAGATGGAGGGGTAAGAAACTGATGCCATCATTAAGCATAATTGAGGAACGAATTGCAGTTGCAAGAGGGAGGGAGAGCGCCGGGGAGAGCCTGGAAGGTCTCCGGAAGCGTGGAAAATCTTCATCCCTGCTAAGGCCGTTATCCGCTCTTTTAAGACAGACCAGGCGGACGTTGCGTGGGGGGAACGCCGTTGTCAATAAATCAAGGTATTCCGTCCTTGTCGCGGCCTTCGTGATTTTTGCCGCCCTGTTTGTTTTACTGCCGGGTGTTTCCGGCGCTGCCCGCATCGCGGGTGAGGAGCAGCCGGTCACAACCGCACCGGCGCCATCCGCGATTGCGCCGCAAAAAACAGCCGCAGAAAAGAATGCCGCGGAGAAAGTGACAAAGACAGTTGCCCCGGCCAAGACAGTCGAAGCCGTGAAGCCGGCTGAGGGAAATGTGCAGGCGCCGCGCACCCCCGCACATGCGATTCCGGCGCCGGTGCAGAGTCAGGAACGAGGTCCGCGCTTCGGGGCAGGACCGTCCCTTGGGGTGCAGCAGCCCGCCTCCGGAGCAACGGCGTCGCCAGTTAATCAACCAGCGGCGGCGGGACAGGCATCCCCGGCCGCTCAACAGAACGCCGCCGCTTCGACTGCTGTCTCTCCGGCTGCCGCCGGGTCGGGCCGGTACGTGACAATCGACTTCGACAATGTGGATATAACTGTTTTTATTAAGTTTGTCAGCGAACTGACCGGCAGGAACTTTGTTGTTGACGAAAAGGTCAAGGGGAAGGTGACGGTCATCTCCCCGAAGAAGATCGCCGTTGCCGAGGTTTACAAGGTGTTCGAGTCGGTTCTCGATATCTACGGTTTTGCCACGGTCGAGGCTGGTGAGGTGATCAAGATTATTCCCGCCCTGGATGCCCGGGGGAAGAACCTGGAGCTTCGGCTCAAAAGAGAGAGTATTGCGCCCGAGGACAAGATCGTGACGCAGATCCTCTCCCTCCAGCACGCGACCCCCGACGATATGAAGAAGGTGCTCGACCCCTTGATCTCCAAGACGAGCGTTGTTCTGTCCTACCCGCCGGCGGGGATGCTGATCATTACCGATGTCCTCTCCAACATCAAGCGTCTTCAGGATATCGTGACTGCCCTCGACGTGGAAGGGGTCGGAGAGCTGATCTCGTACATTCCCCTGAAGTACGCCTCGGCGACGGAGATGGCCAAATCCCTGGCGATGGTTTTTCAGAAGCAGGTCGGCCCCGGCAGGGTGAACATTTCCCCGGTCAGGGTCGTCGCGGATGATCGCACCAACGCGCTGATTATCCTGGCGGCGGAAAACGACATGGCGAGAATCCGGGAGCTCCTGGACCTTATGGACAAGGAGGTTCCCAGAGGGTCAGGGACGATCCGCGTCTATTATCTCCAGAACGCCAAGGCGGAGGATCTGGTCAAGGTTCTCACAGGTCTTCCCCAGCAGGCAAAACCCACCGGTGCGGCGGGGGCCGCTGCCGCGGCTTCATCTTCGGGCGCCGTCTTCTCCAAGAATGTCCAGATCATGGCGGATAAGTCCACGAATTCGCTGATTGTTACTGCCGATCCAGCGGACTACTTGATCATCGAGGATGTGATCCAGAAATTGGACATCACCCGACCTATGGTCTATCTGGAAGGGCTGATCATGGAGGTGAATGCGGAGAAGGGTTTCAAGCTTGGAGTCGAATGGCAGGGAGCGAACGCGGTTTCGTATGACGGCAAGACTGGGGCCATAATCGGTGGCGTCAGCGGAGATAAGGGATCTTATGGCATTGCCCAGGGTCTTATTGCAAATAAAGGTTTACCTTCCGGGCTATCATTCGGTGTGATTGGCCAGATGATCACGGTTGCAACCATTGGGGCCGTTCCGATAACATTTCCCAATCTCGGAGCCTTTATTCAGGCTTATCAGAGCGATTCGGATTTCAGGATTCTCTCCACACCGCAATTGCTGGTGCTTGACAACGAAGACGCGGAGATTACCGTTGGGGAGAATGTTCCCTATGTATCCCGCCAGGATTCAGGGGTGGTGGGAGTGACCGGAACGACGAATTACAGCAGCTACGAATACAAGGACGTTGGCGTTACGCTCAAGGTCACCCCCCAGATCAACAAGGACGGGTTTGTCCGGATGAAGCTCGACCAGACCGTTACGAAGGTCGTTTCCCAGTCCGCATCTGTGGACTCAGCGGGAAGCCAGGTGCTGACGCCGACAACCCTGAAGCGCACCGCCAAGACGACCATTGTGGTCAAGAGCGGGGAGACGGTCGTTATCGGCGGGATGATCCAGGACGATTCCGAAAGCGGAACGTACAAGGTGCCTCTTTTGGGAGACATCCCGCTTCTGGGATGGCTTTTTAAATCAAAATCCACTTCGGCTAAAAGGACTAATCTGTTTGTCTTCATCACCCCCCGGATTATCGAGCAGCCGGAAGACGCCCGCAAGATCAAGGATGAGAAGATGGATTATATGAAGACCATTCAGGAAGGCACGATCCGGACGATGCCGCAGAAGAAGACGGAGGCTAGGGAGAAGCAATGACCGCGCCGTTGGGTTTTTCGACTGAAGGGCATACCGGCCAGCCGGCTGCCGCGCCGGGCGAGTTGCTGCTCCAGGAAAAGGCGCTGACTGAAGCGGCTGGCCTCGATGCCCGTCTTGCGGTTCTTGGAGTTCCGGGGGATATCATTGCCGAGGCGCGGACGCAGGCGCAGGAAAACGACGGCGGGATCGTTGATTTTTTCCTGCAGAAGAAGGCGCTGTCCGAAAGCAGCCTCCTCACGGCGCTGGGGGAGGAGTGGGGAATCCCGTTCTGGAAAAAACTCCCGGTTGACCACATCGACACAGATTTCACCGCCCATTTTCCGATTCAGCACCTGAAAAAACAAAAGGCCGTTCCGCTTATCGATACGCCGCAAGGGGCGGTCATTGCCGTCAACGATCCCTATAATTTTCAGGCGATTGACGATATCTGCCGGATTTTGCACCTGCCGGAGCGGGTGGTGGTGCTGGCAACGCAGGAGGAGATCAACGCGGCGATCAACATCGCCTATGACCTCAGCCGCAGCACGGCTAAGGAGTTTTTCGAGGAAATTTCCGGTGAGTCAACGGACAGCCTCATCTCCGAGATCGAGGAAAAGGGCGATCTGCTTGACGAAACCAGCGACGCCCCGATCATCAAGCTGCTTAATCTGCTGCTTTCCGGGGCGGTCAAGGACCGGGCGAGCGACATCCATATCGAACCGTACCAGGGAAACGTGCGGGTGCGCTACCGGATCGACGGCATCCTCTACGATATCCTGAGTCTGCCCCGCAAGATCCATTCGCCGCTCGTCTCCCGCGTCAAGGTCATGGCGAGCCTCAATATCGCGGAAAAGAGGCTCCCGCAGGACGGCCGGATCGAAATCAAGATCGCTGACCGGAGTGTGGACATCCGCGTCTCGACGATCCCCACCTCGTTCGGGGAGCGGGTCGTGCTGAGACTCCTCGACAAGACCTCGTCGGTGCTGAGACTCTCCGATCTGGGGATGGACGATGAGAAAGTTAGTTCTTTCAATAGTTTAATTAAATCGCCTTACGGAATTATCCTTGTCACGGGGCCGACCGGAAGCGGCAAGACGACGACCCTCTACGCGGCGCTTTCCAGCATCAACAGCCCGGAGGTGAACATCATCACGATCGAAGACCCCGTCGAGTACCAGATCGAGGGGATCGGCCAGATCCAGGTGAACCCGAAGATTGATCTGACCTTTGCCCAAGGGTTGCGTTCCATCGTTCGCCAGGACCCGGACGTGATCCTGATCGGCGAGGTGCGCGACCGGGAGACGGCGGAGATCGCGATTCAGTCGTCGCTTACCGGCCATCTCGTCTTTTCGACGCTGCACACCAACGATGCATCCTCTGCAGTGACGCGCCTTATCGACATGGGGATCGAGCCGTACCTTGTCACCTCATCCGTCATTGCGATCATTGCCCAGCGGCTCGTCCGGGTGCTTTGCCCGAAGTGCAAGGAGGCCTACATCCCCGACGAGGAGTCGCTTATCAATCTGGGACTGGGCAGAAAAAACCATTCGGAAACGGTATTTTACCGGCGAACCGGCTGTGCGGCCTGCATGAACACCGGCTACCGGGGGCGGACGGCGATCTTCGAGGTGCTGATCCTCGATGATGCCATGAAACGAATGATTCTGAAGACTTCCGATTCCAACCAGATTCAGGACGAGGCTGTCCGGCGCGGAATGGCGACGCTGCTTGCCGACGGCGCCAAAAAGGTGCGGGAGGGGACGACAACGATCGAAGAGGTCTTCCGCGTCACCCGTATCCTGAAGCGTGAGGAAGACATCGAGGAAGTTGTTTAATTGGGGACTGTTCATTAATTGGGGACAGCCACTAATAAATTTATTAGTGGCTGTCCCCAATTAATAAAGGAGTAGAATATGAACGGAAATGAGCGCCGACAGACAGGACGACAGATCCCCCGTTTTTTACGGGCGGGCGCGCTGCTGGGGTTTGTGTTTGCGCTCGTTTTTTGGGGTTCTCCCGTTTTCGGGGAGGAACTGACGATCCCCGACCAGCGGGCCAAAGCGGGACAGGATATCCGCGTTCCCTTGGTCGTCGATCAGGTGGAGCATCTCGCCGGCGTCAAGCTGGTTATTGCTTATAACAAGGAACTGCTCACGTTTAAGGGAGGCGCCCGGTCGAAAAGCACCGATTCGATGATGCACGTCATCAACGACAAAACCCCGGGCAAACTGATCGTAGTCATGGCGGCCGCCCGGGGAATATCGGGCAAGGACGTCACCTTGCTTACGCTCTTTTTTTCCCTAAAAAAGGGTTTGACCGATAATCGCGAAACCCTGCTCGAAACTGCGGAAGTGCAGCTTATGGGCGACGACCTCAAGGACATCCCCTGCAAGACAAAATCAGGCAAAATCACTATAATTGGGGACAGCCACTAATAAGTTTATTAGTGGCTGTCCCCAATTAATTCGGCGAGCTTGAATTTCTGAACCTTGCCGCTTCTGGTCATCGGGAAGCTTGCGACGATTCTGACGTTGCCGGGCATTTTGTCGGGGGGCACGACTCCTTGCAGGTAAGAGGCCACCTGCTGTTCGGTAAGGAGCGAGCCCTCTTTCAACCGCACCCACGCTGCCGCCTCCTGCCCCTTTTCCGGATGGGGAAAGCCGAAGACCTGTGCCTCGGCGATCTCCGGATGTCTGTACAAAACATCTTCTATTTCCGATGGATAGATTTCCAGCCCGTCTCTGCGGATCACATCCTTCAGCCGCCCGGTGATGTAAACATACCCCCGCTCATCCATCCGCCCCAGATCCCCGGTATGGTACCAGCCGTCATGGTCGATGGCGTTTGCCGTCGCGCCCGGCATTCGATAGTATCCCTGCATCAGAAAGCCGCGGGTGCAGATTTCCCCGGCGCTTCCCACCGGCAGATCTTCGCCGGTTTGCGGATCGACTATTTTGACCTCATTGCAGGCAAGGGAGGTTCCGATCGTTCCTACCCGCAGCTCAACGGGGTCGCCCGAGAGGGTCATGGTCAGCCACGAACTGGCCTCGGTAGTTCCATAGGCGACCGCGATTTCGGAGACACCCACGTCCTCCACCAGTTTTCGCATCAGTTCGACGGGACAGGGAGCGCCGCCCAACACCCCCCGCTTCACCAAGGCCCAGTCCTCCTTGCGGAATTCCGGGTTTTCCAGTAGGGCGATAATCATGGAGGGAGAGCCGTAAATGGCTGTGCAGCCCTCTTCCCGAATGGCTTGGAGAATTTTCGGGGGGGCAAAGGCAGCGGCGGGCATGATCAGCGCCGCCCCCTGGATCAGGCCCGAAAGGGCGATGCAGGTGCTCCCGAACATGTGAAAAAGGGGAAAGAAGAGGCAAAGCCGGTCGGTATGAGTGAGGCCCTGACGCTCGTTGGAAAAAAGCGATTTGTTGAGGAGCCCGAGATGGTTTAGCACCACCCCCTTCGGCCGGCCCGTTGTGCCGGAGGTAAACATAATGGCAACCGGATCCGCCGGACGCACCCCCGCGACGGCGCTTTCGAAACGCTCCTTCGTGACGCCTTCCCCGTGCGCGGAGAGTTCAGTCCACGGGAGCATATCGGGGAAAATTTCGTCGGAGATGGTAATTGTCTCACGTAAAAGGGGCAGTTCATCTTTGATCTTGCGGAGCATCTCCACATATTCCTGCCCCTCCATTCCGGCGGCCATGATGATGCCCCGGCATTCGGACTGCTCCAGAATGAAGCGCAGGTCGTCTTCCCGCATCCCTGGGTCCACTGGAACAACGACTCCCCCGCTGGCGGCGATGCCGAGAAAGGCGATGATCCACTCCGGGATATTCGGCGCCCATAAGGCGATCTTGTCCCCTTTCCCGAGTCCCAGCGCGATCAGCCCCCGTGCGGCCCTTTCCGCATGCAGCTTCAGCCGCCGATAGCTGCAGCGCACGCCTCGTTCCCGATGGATCAGGGCGTCCCGCTCGGGATAGCGCGCGACAATTTCCTCCACCAACTCCCAGATAGTCTTCCTTACGAACTCCATCGCCTGTCCCCCATAAATAAGAAATTTGATTTCCGGCAGTTCCGGGAAGGGAATAACCCAGGAAGCTGCCAATGTCAAAAAAAATCTTGACTTGCCTCTTTTCTTGGGAGTACAAAAGCACTCATTCCTGTTAAAGTTATCGACCCGCAGCACGACCATTTTTTCCGCAGACACATCGCTGCATATTTTGCTCCGCCCCAGTTTTCAGATCATTGAAAAGCGTTTCAATATGTCATTCCTTTAACCCATATAAAAGTAAAAGGGAGGCGCGTGATGGATGAGAAGGTTAGGAAAAATCGTTTTTTGGTTCCGGTTTTGTTAATTCTTCTTACCTTGGGGATGGGCGGCGTTTTTCTGCATTCCCTCTTTGCCGAGCGCTACCTCCAGTCCGCGAACGATGCCATCCAAACGGGCAAGACCCAACTGTTTAGCCGCTCTGTATCCGGCGCGCTTTTGGCCTATCAAACCTTTCAGACTGCCGCCGCCGGCGCCGACTACAGCGCGGCCACGCCTGCCCAAAAGATTAAAATACACGCCTACCTGGCTTTTACGAGGATGGTTGACATCCTGCTGCGCGAAGACGGCGGTTCGACCGACACGCTGGCCGAGCTTCTGGCAAAATACGGCGCCACTCGCACCGGCGACGCGTTTGATTCCGTCAAGTTCACCCCGCCTCCTTTGAACGATGACGGCAAGATCATCCTGCCTGCCACTGTCCCGGCCTCCGCCGAGGCCTTGCGCGCCTTTTTCGCCGGCCCCTTTTTGACAGCCGTAAATGCCTCGATCCATGACCTGGATGAGGCGATCTCCCTGTCCCCGACGGACGGAAGCGAAGGGGATGACCGGGAAATAATTGCGAAGGCGTTGATCAACTCCGAAGACGTTACCCAACCCGATGTCGAGATGGACGCAGGCGACTACTATCTCTACCGGGCGTTCCTGAAATTTCTCAAAGTTTACGCCCTGATGAGCGCCGGCTATAACGCGAATCTGGATATCCGCGAGGTTGTCGCCCTGGTCAACCTGGGTGCGGGGCCGGAAATGATCAAGGGGCTCCTCGACCGCTATCCGGATTTTCTCAAAATTGGCGACGCGGCCCGGATGAATGAGGCGCGCCTGGCGCTGATCGACGCGATCACCGACTATGAAACCGCTTCGGCGAAGATACGCGGGGACATGAATACGCTAGCGGGCGCGGAAGAGCTTATTTCCCTTGATATTACCGAACTTGCCAAAGAGAACTTCCTCCGCGAACAGATGGCCCTCGCCAAAAACTCGCTTCAGAACAATACTGCCGTGGCGCTGGGCGGGGCTGAGGAATGGTGGAACTTTTCGATCCTGACGCCCGAGTCAAAAACGTTCTCCGTTGAGTTGGAGGACAGCTTCAGCAGCGGCAGCTACAGCGCTTACGGCAACACCGGCTGCGACACTAAGTTCGGTTGCAACGCCCGGCTGGAATATGCACTCGTCAACGGCAACAACGTAACTCTCCGCTTCAACTATTATTATCCCTATTACGGTTGGTCCGAGTTTCATGGGACGCTGAACGCGGCCAAAACGCAAATTACGAACGGGACCTATAGTGGATACAACCCCTACTCCATTCCGGCCAGCTATTCGGGGACCTTCAGCGCCGTGCGGACATACTTTGAAGCCAACACAGAAAGATTCAATCTGTTTCCGCTGTTCGGCGACGGCGCCGCGACGCAGCCGAAGGCCCTGCGCGATCTGCTTCCCAAGGTTAACGAATTCGGCTACCCACTCCCCGGGAGGATGGGGCATGGTTTGAGCGATGACCCGACGCTGGGCGGGATACTGCCGGATTTCGCGACACAGGATAGGTGGTTGAAGGAGTTTGAAGGTAATCTGTTCATGCCGACCGGGCCACTGACGATTCCCCAGGTGGACGAGGGGGCGATCGCGATCGACGGCGCAACCGACGACTGGACGGATGCGGGAATCACCACCCCGGTGCTCACGGATGTAACCGGGGAACGGGGACAGTATATGGCCGCCAACGGCGATCTGCAGAAGGTTTTTCTCGCCATAGACAGTCAGTATCTCTACATCCGGATGGAGCTGGCCGGGGACTGGAACAGCCAGACTGGGAAGAACTTCATGTACGGACTCCGCTTCCGGCAATCCCCCGGTGACGGCCCCGACAAGCCGGGCGATATCAAGCTTTTTGCCCGCAACCGGGACGGCGTGTGGGAGGTGAAGGCGCAGTCCATTCAGACCAACGGCCAGTATGGCCCGCTGGGCGATTTGGCTGCCTCCGGGGGCGCTGTCGTCGCTTCCGGCAATATCGTTGAATGGCGGGTGCGTCGGGGAAGCTCGGTTGCGGGATGGTTCCTCGCCGCCGATACGGACTCCTGGAACTATTATCAGCAATGGGACTATGGATGGTATTCCTACGACAAAAACCCCACCTGCCTCCAGTTCCAGCCTATTGCGAGCGTCACCGGAACCCTGAGCGTGCCGGGCTACGACGGCAGCGGCCCCGTTCGTGTCGGGGTTTTTGAATACGGTCCGGATTTCAGCACGAATCCGGAAAAACGTCTCGGGTCGCTGGCAATTTACCCAGATGATTCGGGGACGCTCCCCGCGACCTACGCCATAACCGGCCTTCCCGTCGGCAAGAAGTCATTTGTCTCGGTATTCTGGGACAGGGACGGAAACGGCGTCGTCAGTCCGGGCGACTACACTAATTTTTATCAGCCGTTTACAACCGTTAGTGGAGACAATACTCGGAATCTGGCGGTCGCTGACGACCATCCTGCCTATTCGCCGCCCGAGTTCCAGAATGTCAGAATCTCCAGTCGCAAATTGCCCAATGGAAACCGGATCGTTGACTTCATAGCCACGCTGATGGGGCCCAGCCCGGAAGATGTGACCATCACCGCGACCGGCCCCGGGGGCGAGTACAAGTTGAGCCCGGCCATCTTTTCCCATCAATTGGGTCTCGTTTACATGATCAGCGTTCCCTGGCTCATGGACGGCGACTATACGTTCACGGCGGTCGATTCCCGGGGGCGGAAGGCGGAGACGACCTACAGTTTCCAGAACCGCTACGATCTTCCTTCACTCTCGATTTCCCCGAGCCCGACCTATGCGGGGACGACGACGCCCACGTTGACCTGGACGCCGCCGGCGGGCGGACCTTACGCCTATCAGGTTCTGGTCCAGGATATAAACGGCGCCGCCCTCTGGTACATGTCGGACCGCACAGCGGCCAATTCGGTCACGGTGCCGGCGGGGATGCTTCTACCGGACAGCCATTACTTCTGGTTTGTGAGGGTTTTCGACGACGCGGGTCATCCGATGAACTGTACGGAGAGTAATTATGGTTATTTCTATACCGGCGCCCGTGCGGAAAATCCGGCTGCCGAATGGGTGTCGATCGGGGCAAGACCGCCCACGGGGACCAGCACGTTGTATTCGTTCTGGGTCGATGCGAAGGTCCCGGGATTGGCGCCTTGGGATGTCACTGCGATCAGGCTGAAAGATCCCAGCGGCAACATCGTTATCCAGCGGAGCGGTTCGCCCAATTTTGACGTTCGCTTCGATCAGTCCTATTTCGAGGCCAGCTCCAGCCCCGCTTCTCCTCCGGTTTCGGGTTTATACACGTTCGAGATGGACTTCCTCCGTTCCTCGCAGACCCGAACCATTGCTGTGAACAATGTTCCTTTCAACTACAGTTCAGTCCAGGCGGTGGACATAACGACGCTGGTTCCCTCGAACAACTACTACTTCAAGACAACGACGCCGACCTTCTCCTGGGGCCTGGTTGCCGAGCAGAACACCTATTATCGCGTCCGGGTCTTCGACCCGATGGGGAGAAAGACGATCTGGCAGAGCTTCTGGTCCAAGAATGCCTCGGCGACCGTTCGCGCGGGTGTGTTAAAGCCGGGAGGAACCTACTACTGGACTGTGGTGACGACCCCCGCGATCGATCCGAGTAACGTCAGCGCTTTCGTCAATACGGAGGGTAACGCGTCGAATCGGATGATGTACCGCTTCACGCTGGAGCCGCCCCGAAAGGGCGATGTCAGCGGCAATGGCGAGGTGAATCTGGAGGATGCCGTTCTGGCCCTCCAGGTCGTCTCCGGTTTCAAGCCGCTGGTCACGCTGACCGGCGATGTGAACAACGACGGCCGCATCGGCCTGCCGGAGGCGCTCTACATCCTCCAGTTAATTGGGGACAGCCGCTAATATTAATTTATTGGGGACAGCCACTAATTTTTTTGGCTGTCCCGAAACAGAAATTTATTGGTTTACGGATTATGGCCCGTTTGCCCCGGATAGTTGTTCCCCAATACCCGCATCACATTGTGCAGCGCGGTAACCGCCGGCTGGACGTGTTTTTCACGGAGGAGGATAGGCGGGCGTACCTGGCGGATATAGGGGAAGCCTGCGAGCGGTATGGGGTGGCGATCTGGGCGTATTGCCTGATGCGCAATCATGTTCATTTTGTTGCTGTTCCGGCCAATCCGGATTCGCTGGCCCGCTGTTTTTCCGAGGCCCATGTTCGCTATACAAGGCGGATTAATCGTCGAGAAGGCTGGCAGGGTCATCTGTGGCAGGGCCGGTTTGGTTCAAGCGTGCTTGATCAGAATTATTTAATCGCGGCAGTGCGTTATGTAGAGAGAAACCCGGTGCGAGCGGGCCTGGTGGCGGAGGCGTGGGAATATCGCTGGTCAAGCGCGGCATTTCATGTCGGCAAGACAGATGATGCCGGAATTGTCAGTTCCGATAAGATGCTAAACGAGTTGGTCGGCGACTGGAAGGAATATTTAACTATTCAGGATAAAAGGAATTTTGTTGAATCAGTGCACAGGGAATCCTCCGTTAACCGGCCTTTGGGCGATGTGGCCTTTGTCGATACCCTGGAACGAAGATATCAATTAAAAATGACGCGCGGCAAAGCCGGAAGGCCCGTAAAGACGGAGCAGCCAGCACTGCTTTAGATGTTCGCGGGAATGAAATCAATTAGTGGCTGTCCCCGATTTAAGGAAGATGTCGGTCGTAAGGGCGGGGCCGTGGATGGCATTTCCTCCCCGTTTCAGGATGAAGGGATGGTCCGTTTGCAGCAGGGCGGCTTCCGGAATAAAGATAAGCTCTTCCGTCGTCAGTTCCGCGTCTCCGGATGAGACCCGCACCTGGCCCGTGAAGCGAATCCTCTTTTCCCGGAGGAGAATGGCTGCCCGGACGGCGGCGATGCTTGCAAGCACCTTATCGTCATTGCGGAGCCTGATTGTGACGGGCGAGATTTCGATTTCCGCGATATTGCGCACGGGCAAGAGCGAAGAGAACGTCTCCTCGGCGAAAAGGCGTGTGAAATCAGGATGGTTTTCCAAAGAGATATTGCCAGGGGTTCCTTGGGGAGAGGGTTTCCCGGGGGGGGGGGCGGCGAATTGCGAATTGGCGTAAATCTCGATGATCGCGTTTTGAATAATCGCTTTCCTGGTAAGACCGGTGCTGAAAAAACCGATTTTTCCCCGCCCGATGGCGAATCTGTCGGCAGTGATTGAGACCACCCGCCGGCCGTGGTTCAGTTCGTAAAACCGCAGGCCGTCTATTTGCGTTTGATAAGCCGGCTGGGAGACTTTCTTGCTTGGATAGTTCGGCGCTTCGCGCTGGAGGCAAAAAAATGCCAACCCGCCGCTCAGGGCAACTATTGCGATTGCCAACCAAATGATATTGCGCTTAATTAAAAAGATAGATGGAATGATCATGGCGTATATTTCATGTGACGCTTACGGGTTAGAGCCGGGTCGCCGTAAATTGCCGCTGAACATTTTAAAAACTAATGAGGCAATTGCAAAACCATTTGTCATTCCCGAATGTCTCTATCGGGAATATGGTTTTTCAAGCAGTTAGAACCAGATTCCCGCTCAGAATCGTTGCGGGAATGACAAGAATGGGGAGTTTTGCAGTTACCTCTAATAATTACAGTTTTTTTCCCATCACGGACTTGTCAGCATTCGCTTATTTTCTAAATGCCGGCTTCCGTCGGCATCACGGTGAAGGTATTTTCTCAGAAGGTCGCCAGTCGTCCAAGGCAAAAATCAGCGCTCTTGCGACCGTACCCTATCCCGTCCTCAATCCTGAAGTCAATCGATAAAATTATGGTAACTACTCAGGTTGTTTAGACTGTAGTCTTTTAGGTCTGCGCAAAGGACGAATCAATGCCCCCAACACCTTTTAGGTCTCTAAAAGTTTTGAGTAATAGCCGATAGAATTGTTTTATGAACATTAAGCTCCGCTTTCCTCAAAGTATCCTAAACACCTACAGACAATCGACCTGAATAGTTACCGCAATTTTAGGCTATTGACACGTTGTGACCCCCGCCGGAAGGGGTCAATCTTTTTACCGCCATTTTAGGCTATTGACACGTTGTGACCGGCTGTGTTAGCTCATAATCGCAGTCGGAAATCACGATCGCTGCGCCGGTTTTTGCGGGGACAGTGCAATAACGTATTGGAAGAAGATGCATAATGAACGAGAATAATAACCAGGGACGAAGGTCGTTTCTTGCTGAGATGGAGCCCTATTTTGAGCGCAATGAGTCGCAGATCGTGCTTAATCTGGCGCAGGAAAGGCTGAAAAGGATTCCTGATGATCTCGATTCCCGAATTGCGATTTGCCGCGTCTGGCTGCAGCAGGGGCGCATAGACGAGGCCCGTGATATGCTTGGCGAAATGGAGGACATCCTGTCCGGCCTTTCCCAGCTCTATGCCTGCATGGGCGATCTTTACACAAAAAAAGGGCTGGCAGACGAAGCGGAGCTGTTTTATCGGAAGTTCACCGCCCTGAATCCGGCGTCGTCTCCGGCGCTCGATTCGGCAGTTAGACTGAAGGAAATAGGGGCGCTTGCCGAAGCGGATGACTATGAACGAGGTGAGGAGGAGGGGGAAAACTCTGACGTGTTCCCCGATTTTGGGACAGTGACCTTGGCCGAGCTTTATATCCGTCAGGGCCATCTCCCGATGGCCGAAGAGATGCTGGAGAAGATAACAGGTCGCGATCCCCAAAACGAGCGGGCGGGGGCGCTGCTGCAGGATGTCCGCGCCCGTCTTGGCAAGAAAGCGGTCGGGCAAAAAAATGCAGGGGTCATAGTTGAGCTTGCGCGCTGGCTGGAAAATATAGGGAATTTGCGCCGCCATGCAGCCTGAACCGGATGTCTATAGAAAGAGAGCAGAGCGTCTTCGCAGCCTTGCGGAAGCGGATTACCTGATTATTTTAGACGAAAGCAATATCCGTTATCTGACCGGTTTTACCGGCGGCGACGGGGCGCTGCTGCTTGGTCCTGTCTGGATGACCCTGCTGGTGGACGGGCGTTATATAACGCAGGCTGGACTTGAGACAAAGAATCTGGAAATAAGCGAGTTCAAAAACCGGACAGAGGTAATATCCGCCGTTTTCCAGGAGCGGGGCGCCAGTTGCATAGGGTTTGAGTCTTCAGCCGTTTCCTATGGAGAATATCTGCGACTGCGGGATTCGCTGCCGCAGGCAACGCTTCAGCCCCTGGGCAGTAGTCTCGATTTACTGCGGGCCGTCAAGGACGATGCAGAAGTGGGCGAGATAAAAAAGGCGATACGGGTAGCAGAAAAAGCATTGACAGATGTAATTAGTTTGATTAAACCGGGCGTCACGGAAGCGGAGCTCGCCGTTGAGCTTGAATACCGGATGCGTCGGGGCGGCGCTGAAAGGATGTCCTTCGAGACGATTGTCGCGACGGGGCCGGATGCGGCCCTTCCCCACGCAGCACCGGGAAAAAGAAGGATTGCGGACGGGGATTTTGTCCTGATCGATTATGGCGCGGTTGTTAACGGATACCATTCGGATGAGACGCGGACTTTTTGTGTCGGTTCTCCCTCGCCCAAACAGCGGGAGGCTTACCAGTTCGTTATGGAGGCTCATGACCGTGCTCTCGGGGCAATCCGGGCCGGTGTTTCCTGCGGCGAGATAGACGGCGTTGCCCGATCTTTTCTCGCAGAGAAGGGGCTGGACCGGTATTTTTCCCATGGCGCCGGTCATGGCGTGGGGCTGGCGATTCACGAGCCGCCCCGGCTGTCCACGGGCAGGGCGGATATCTTGGAGGTCGGGATGGTGGTTACGGTCGAGCCAGGGGTGTATTTCCCCGGGGAATGGGGCATCAGGATCGAGGATATGGCGCTTGTGGGGAAGGATAGCTGCGAGGTTTTGACCACCCCAGGCGTTGGTCTTGTAGAGCTGTAGCCTCCTTGCTTATTTTCTTTGGGGCGATGGCTTTATGGGGAGTTTCTTACAAAAACAGGATGATGAATTATGAAAATATTTCCGGATGATCTGCTGTACAGTCGCGAGCATTTCTGGGTAAGGGTGGATGGTGATCTGGCAACCATCGGCCTTACGGATCATGGCCAGGATAAACTGGGAGAGATTGTTTCGCTGGATCTTCCTGAAACGGACTCGTACGTCGAATGGAACGAGCCGTTTGGGAGCATTGAATCTTCCGGCACGACCATTGACCTGATAGCCCCGGTAAGCGGCGTTGTGATGAATGTCAATGACGATATCACCGACGATGCGGGCGTCATCAACAGTGATCCCTATGATACCGGCTGGCTGCTTGTGGTGGAGATGGAGGATCAGTCAGAACTGGACGATCTCCTTGATGCCGCGGCTTACCAGGATTTTGTGCTCCAGGAGGGCGATCTTGATTAGGGCCTGTCCACAAATAACCTGGGCAAGATTGCGCTCAGATTTGGGTTAGATTTGGTTGCGGCGATTGAACAAAACCGCAGACGTAGCAGCGCTACGTTGAGGATTTTGCGATTGAGCCACAGCCAAAGATGGCCCAAAGATGAGATGCAAGATGTTCAGGTTATTTGTGGATAGGCACTTAGCCGGCGTTATCGGCCGAAACAGCCGTAGAATTGGAAAAATAAGACGCAATGGATATAAAATCTGTAATCAAGGAAGAGGTGCTTGCCCATCAGGCGTATCCGGTAGAAAACGCCCTGTATCCGGTCAAGCTCGATGCGAATGAAAATCCGCTGACGATTTCCGCAGGGCTGCGGGCGAAGTTTGCGGCCCGGCTGACGGAAATTTCCCTCAACCGCTATCCGGAGGCGGGCGCGCCAATCTTGACTGGCCGCTTTGCCGAAAGTTTCGGCGTTGCGGCGGATCAGGTCATTATCGGCAACGGTTCAGACGAACTGATTCAGATTCTCTGCAGCGCGGTGGCTCGCCCGGGGGCTGAGGTCATGATTCCGACGCCGACGTTTGCGATGTACCGCATTTCCCCGGTTAATGCCGGATGCCGGGTTGTGGAGGTCCCGCTCGACGGGGCGTTTGATCTTGACGTCGCCGCGATGAGCGCGCGCAGCAAAGCGCACCCTCCGGCCCTCACCTTTCTGGCCTCGCCCAACAACCCCACCGGAAACTGCTTCAGCCGTGACCGCATTGCAGCGATCATCGAAAGCTCCCCCGGCATTGTCGTTGTTGACGAGGCGTACCACAACTTTTACGGGCAAACATTTTTGCCGCTCCTTGCAAAATACGATAATCTCGTGATTCTTCGCACCCTGTCGAAGATAGGCTTTGCCGCGGCCCGCCTCGGCATCCTCGTCGGCAGCCCCGAGCTGGTTTACGAGTTCAACAAGGTGCGGCTTCCCTATAATCTCAGTGCGCTTTCCCAGGCGGCGGCCGGTTTCTACCTCGATCATGAAGAGGTATTCCTGAAGCAGGCAGAAGAAATTCGCCTCTGGCGGGAGGAGCTTTATGCCGAGTTGCTGGCAATCGCCGGGATAAAGCCGTGGCGTTCCGATGCAAATTTCATTTTTTTTAGTTGCGATTTCGATTCCGATCGTATATACAGCGAACTCTTAGCGGGGGGAGTTCTTGTCAAGAACTTCAATATGCCCGGAAGAATTAAGAACTTCATGCGCGTTACCGTCGGTACGCCTGAAGAAAACGGTATTTTTATAAAAAAACTGAAAGAAATTTTACAACAGTTAGGGGCGTGATCCACAAATAAGTGAAAAAATGGCGGTTTACGGCACAGCCTAAAAAGGCGAGGAGCCGTGCTGCCTTTTTTTATGCCGTTTTTCCGCTGGCGCCCGGCGTTATTTTTTAAATTTGCAGCCCTCCGCTATCGGTTTTTCAGCTAAAAGAAGAAATCTGTATTTCCATTTCAGGGGAGGCAATTGCAAAACCATTTGTCATTCCCGAATGTCTCTATCGGGAATATGGTTTTTCAAGCAGTTAGAACCAGATTCCCGCTCAGAATCGTTGCGGGAATGACAAAAATGGGGAGTTTTGCAATTACCTCAGGTGTTCAGGCGCAAGCGGCTATCTTGCGGATAGCTTGATGCTTGCCGATAAAGTCATTTAAACGAAAAGGAGAAGGAACTTTGGAAGTAAAGGTATTTGACAACGATGTAGAAAAGGCATTGAAGATCCTGAAGAACAAGCTTTCCAAGAGCGGTCTATTTAAGGAATTGAAACTGCGCCGCGCCTACGAAAAGCCTTCGGTGAAGCGCAAGCGCAAGGCCATCGAGGCGCGCCGGCGTCTGGCCAAGGTGCAGAGACGCAAGATTTTTTAAGAAAAGAAAAACGGGAATAATGGCTGAAAAACAATATGTAGTGGATGCCCTCTCCATTGAGGAGTCGTGGCGCATATTCCGGATCATGGCGGAGTTTGTGGATGCCATCGAGACCCTCTCCGGGGCTGAGCGCGCGGTCAGCATCTTCGGCTCGGCCAGAACAAAGCCCGGCGATGTCTATTACGAGAAGGCCGAGAAGCTCGCAGGTTTGCTTGCGGAAGGCGGGTTTGGCGTAATAACCGGCGGCGGTCCCGGCGTGATGGAGGCCGGAAACAAGGGGGCGGCGGAGGCCGGCGGGCAGTCGGTGGGGATGAACATCCGCCTACCCTATGAGCAAAAGCCTAATATTTACGCCAATGTAAGCATTGACTACAAGTATTTTTTCATTCGCAAGGTCATGTTCGTCAAGTACTCCGTCGCTTATGTAATCATGCCCGGCGGTTTTGGCACTATGGACGAACTCTTCGAGGCGTTGACCCTGATCCAGACGAAACGGATAAAGAGTTTTCCCGTTATCCTGATGGGGAGCGAATACTGGCAGGGGCTTGTGGACTGGCTTCGGGAAACGATGCTGTCAGACGGCAAAATTTCCGCCCATGATCTCGACTTTATTCAGGTTATAGACGAGCCGGAGGATGTTTTCCGGTATATCGAGAAGTACGTAATCGTATAGAAACCCCAATAGACGTCCCGGTTTGCGCCTGAACGCCTCCTTACCAGTAAAGCGTCGCTTTTCTTATGGCTGCTCACAAAGAAGATGCCGTTGAGGCTTCGTCCCTCAAGGAGGTCATCGCCGAACTTGCCAGGGGCAAGGCGGCGCCCTCGTGCTTTCTGCTCTACGGAGAAGAGGAATTCCAGCTTCAGGATGCCCTGGACAAGATTGTCGATACACTGCTTCCCGCTGTCGGAGAGCGTGATTTCAATCTCTTTGCGACAGACGGCGAGCACGAGGATGTGGGCGCCCTTTGCGAATCGCTGATCACCCCGCCGCTGCTGCCGGGGCGAAAAGTCGTGATCGTTAAAAATACCCGCCTTTTTGAGTCTAAAAATAATCTTCCCCAGCTCATTGCCCGAATACGGGAGCGCGTTGAATCCGACCCTGCGCGGGCCGCTGCCGAGTTCATGCAGTTTCTGGCGCTTGCCGGCCTGCAACTGGATGACCTTCGGGACGGGGGCTGGCGGAAAATAGATGACGAAGGGTGGCAGAAACTGGTTCCCGGCGACGACGGGGGGCAAAGGGAGGCGTGGCTTCCCCGGATTGTGGAAATTGCGGTTGACAGAAAAGCCGCGCCCGTTGTCAAAAAGCCGGATGAAGCAGAGCGACTGGAGAGGATTTTATCCGGGGGCATGCCAGCGGACAATCATCTCATTTTGACGGCGCCAGGGGCTGATCGCAGAAAAAAGCTATTTAAAACAATTGCCGCCGTCGGGCGGATTCTCGTTTTCGAGAAGATAAAGAAAGAGCTGAAACAGCAGCAGACGGTCATGGAACTGGCAGCCGCCAGCCTCGCCAAAAGCGGAAAACGGATTTCCGGCGGCGGTTGGGAAGCTCTCGGGAAAAAAACCGGGTTCAGCCTGCGGGAGTCGCTGGGGGCAATAGAAAAGCTGATCACATACGCCGGCGAGAATGCCGTGATCGAGGCTGCCGATGTGGAGGCCGTCGTCGGCAGGACAAAGGAGGATGTGATCTTCGCCCTGACGGGGGCTATCTCGGCAAGAAAACTGCCAAGCGCCCTTACAGCGCTGCGGGAGCTGCTTGAACAGGGCGAGGCGCCGCTGATGATCTTTGCGATGATGGTGAAGGAAATCCGGATGCTGCTGCAGGCGAGGCTGCTTATCGATTCGGGACGACTTAAATCATTCAACGCCAATACGACGGACTACGGGCGTTTCCAGAGGCTTATCTATCCGTCCCTGAAGCAGCCGCAAGAGGAGGATCAGCTTGATCTCGTCTCGCAGCACCCGTTTGTTGTTTTTCAGGCGCTGAAGAACGCGGCGCGTTTCACCCGCCGGGAACTGATCGCTTATCTGGGGCTGCTCGCCCAGACCGATCTGGAACTCAAATCAACCAAACTCCCGCAGCCGCTGCTCTTGGAGCGTTTTCTTGTTTCCGCCTGCAGCACCGGGCTCAAAGTTTCCTGAGGGCGGCGAGGGCAAGCCGTTTCTGCCGGGAGAGTCTGCGCGCCGGGCCCTTCTTTTTCGTCTTGCCGTCATCCTCGTCTTCGTCTATTTCGCGTTTGGAGAGTTGATCCGAAAACGGGAGGGCAGATTTAGCATTCTCCGGCGCTGGAGCTGTACCCTCCAGCAGGGCCTCGAATGTCGCGGAGGAGACCACGCTTTTGCCCCGATGGGCGGCGTAGATGGCGATTTCCCGATCCGAGGTGACGACGGTGAGCTCCTCACTCCCTTTTGCGGCAAGCCGTTTTATCACCTCGTCGGCCTTTTCCCCGATCCGGGAATAGATGATTTCCACCCCTTCGGAGCGGTCGCGCTCCTCGTTCGGCGAGCCGCCGATCCAGCCGTCAAAGACCACGGTAACCGAGTGGCCGCGATTTTTTCGGTACGCAGCAAGGCTGCGGATGAGCGCCTTGCGTCCCTCCTCGAGGCTTATCCGTTCATACTGGCGGAAGCTGGACAGCCGGATTAGATTATAGCCGTCAACGATTATGCGCATGGTGTTTCCGGAATCATTAATTTGTTGTATGACAGCGCAGGCTATGCTATACGCCCCAGCAGTGCCATCCTGATTACAGCAAACGGAAGTCTTTCATATCACTATGCCTGAATTGATTCAATCCGAAATAAAAATAGGGAGGTAGAAAGCAGATGGAGATCAAAAATATTTGTGTTTTGGGCGCTGGGCTGATGGGAAATGGTATCACCCAGGTATGCGCGGAGGCGGGTTTTCATGTCAAGATGAGGGATATCGAGCAGCGCTTTATAGACAACGGCATGAATAATATCCGCAAGAATCTTGCCCGTGATGTCCAGAAGGGGAAGAAGACCCAGGCGCAGGCCGATGAGATTCTTGGGCGAATAAAGCCGGTTCTGGATCTGAAGGAGGCCGCCGCCGATGCGGATGTCGTCGTCGAGGTCGTCGTTGAGGTCATGAACATCAAAAAGCAGGTCTATGCGGAGCTGGAGGAGATAGTTTCCGATAAATGCCTTTTCTTCACCAATACTTCAGGACTCAGTATAACCGAGATGGCGGCGATTACCAAAAGGCCGGATCGTTTCATCGGCACGCACTTTTTTAACCCGGTCCCGGTGATGCGCCTGCTGGAGATCATCCGCGGCTATGAGACGTCCGAGGCAACCCTCGCTGTCGCGAAGACCTGGGGGGAAAAGCTCGGCAAGGAGTGCATAGTCGTCAAGGAGGCCCCGGCTTTTGTCGTCAACCGGATACTGTGTCTGATGCTCAACGAGGCCTTTTTTGTCCTCGGCGAGGGGCTGGCGACTCCGGAGGATATCGACAAGGGAATGGTGCTCGGCTGCAATCAGCCGATCGGGCCGCTGGCCCTGTCGGATCTGATCGGCAACGATACGCTGCTCCACATTATGGAAGGACTGCGCAGGGAATTGGGGGACAAGTACATCCCCGCGCCGCTGCTTGTCCAACTGGTTCGCGCCGGCCGTTTCGGGAGAAAATCGGGCAAAGGGGTCTATGATTACACCTCGAAGTAGGGATTTTATAAACCCCCATGCCCGAAGCGGGCACAACGAATGATGAAAACGAAGTAGGGGCGGTTCACGAACCGCCCTTATTGGAGGGACGCGCTCCGTCGCGTCCGCAGGTCCCAAAAGTGTGATGATGTAAGGTATAGATATTGTTTATACAAATTCCATTTTCATAAAAACGGGGAGGGATAGACATCATGGATTTCGAATTTACCGAAGAACAGAAGATGCTGAAGGATATGGCATATCGTTTTGCCCAGGCGGAATTGGCGCCGGTTGCGCAGGAATGCGACGAACAGGAGAAATACACGCCGGAGATCCGGAAAAAGGCGGCGGAAAACGGTCTGGTCGGCGCCTGGATCGCGGAAGAATACGGCGGCTGCAATGCCGGCATTCTCGGCAACGCCATCATTACCGAGGAACTTTCAAGATTTGACATGGGCATTGGCCTCAATATTACCTCCGCGTCTTTTGGCTGCGAGGCCATTTACCAGTACGGAACGGAAGAGCAGAAAAAACGCTATCTTCCCCCCGTCTGCCGGGGCGAGCAGGTAAGCGCCGGCGCCTTTACTGAGCCGAATGCCGGAACGGATGTCGCCGGGTACAAGACGCGCGCGGTGAAAGACGGCAGCGACTATGTGATCAACGGCAACAAGATGTTTATCACCAACGGCACGGTATGCGATTTTATGGTCACTCAGTGCATCACCAATCCCGAGGAGAAAAGGCATAACAGCTTCAGCCTGATTATCATCCCGGCCGACGCCCAGGGGGTGACTCGCAGCAAGATTCACGGCAAGATGGGAATCCGCGCCAGCGCCACCGCGGAGATCGCCCTGGAGGATGTGCGTGTTCCCCAGACGAACCTTGTCGGAAGAGAAGGCAACGGTTTCAAGCAGTTGATGCATTTCTTCGATACCACCCGGGTGATGGTTTCCGCCCAGGCCCTGGGGCTGGCCGAGGCCTGTCTGGAGACGAGCATCAAATACGTAAAAGAGCGCACCGTCTTTGGCGCGCCGTTGGGCGCCTACCAGCTTACGCAGAAGAAGCTGACCGAAATGGCAATCAAGATCGAGGCGTTGCGGGGGCTTGTATATAAAGCGGCCTGGCTGATCGACGAGGGGCGTCCCGATTATATGCTGGCCGCGATGGCGAAATTCTTCGGCGGTGAGACTGCGGTCTTCTGCGCCAATTACGCCGTCGAGCTGCACGGCGGTTACGGGTATATCGAGGAGTACCCGGTGCAGAAGTGGTACCGGGACGCCAAAATCCTCGAGCTGTACGAGGGGACGAAAGAGGCGGAGATCATGACGATCGGCCGCTACCTGCAGGCAAGATAGGGGCAGGCGGATTTATACGGTAAAAATCGGCGCGGTGAGGATGTTTCTCATTGCGTCGATTGTTGTCTGATAGCTATCGCTTTTGAAGATCGCGTTTCCGGCGACGAAAACATCTGCGCCGGCAGCGGCAATGGTACGAAGATTGTTTAGGGAAACCCCTCCATCTACCTCCAGCAGCGCCGGGGAAGCTGTGCTTTTGAGCAGCTTCCTGGCCGCGCGGATTTTGGCAAGGGAGCTTTCGATAAACTTCTGCCCCCCGAAGCCGGGGTTGACGCTCATAATCAGCAGCAGATCGATCTCCGGCAGGATTGGTTCGATCAGACAAAGAGGCGTGGCCGGGTTTACCGAAACGCCGGCCTTGATCCCCTGTTCATGGATCAGGCCAAGTAGCCGATGCAGATGCGCCGTCGCCTCGAAGTGGACGGTGAGCCAGTTGGCTCCCGCCTGTGCGAAGGCTTCCACGTAGCGCTCGGGATTTTCGATCATCAAATGGACGTCAAAGGGCAGGGTCGTCGCCTTGCGCAAGGAGGAGATCAGCCCCGGGCCGATGGTGATATTCGGGACAAAGTGGCCGTCCATGACATCTATGTGGAGCCAGTCAGCCCCTGCTGCCTGCACCGCGGCGATTTCCTCGCCGAGTCGGCTTCCGTCCGCGGAAAGTATCGATGGCGCGATAATTTTCATTCTGCCTCTCCTGTTGCTTTCGTTGCGAGCTTGAATAACGACAGTCATTCCGAATTCACGCAGCTATTGAAGTTGCCTCAAGAATCAAAGAATATTCCAAGTCTATCATTATTATATCCAATTCCTTCCTTGATGCCGTGCTGACGTCCATTGGTCTTTCAAATGTCTTGGGAAAGCATAATACTCAACGTCCAGTAGTAACACCGAGTTGGTTCATCATGAACGTATAGTACTCTGCGATATCACGGTAACGCTGGAATCGGCCCGAGCTGCCACCATGACCAGCCTCCATCTTCGTGCGGAATACCAGCAGGTTATTGCCGAACTGTCGGTCGCGCAGACGCGCAACGTACTTGGCCGGTTCCCAGTACTGCACCTGCGAGTCCCACAGGCCAGTGCCGACGAACATTGCCGGATAGGAGGTCGCATGCGACTGGTCGTACGGCGAATAACTCAGCATGTACTCATAATATACAGGATCCTTTGGGTTACCCCACTCGTCGAACTCGTTGGTGGTCAACGGAATAGACTCATCCAGCATTGTGGTGACGATATCGACGAATGGCACCTGCGAAACAATCACCCGATAGCTTGATGGCGCCATGTTGGCAATCGCGCCCATCAACAGGCCTCCGGCGCTGCCCCCCAGCGCAGCGACTCGATCCGGCGCCGCATAGCCTTGCTCGACCAGATAATTGGTGACATCGATGAAATCGGTGAAGGTGTTTTTCTTTTTGAGCAGTTTGCCCTCCTCATACCATTGCCTCCCCATCTCCTGGCCGCCGCGAATATGCGCGATCGCATAGACCATACCACGGTCAAGCAGGCTGATGATATTGCTGCTGAAGGTCGGTTCGACGCTGTTTCCGTAGGAACCATAGCCGTACTGCAGCAGCGCGGAGCGGCCATCCTTGACAAAACCCTTGCGATAAACTATCGATACCGGGATACGGGTGCCGTCATGAGCAATTGCCCACTGGCGCTCGGTCACATAGTTACTCTTGTCGAAGCCGCCGAGAACCGGGGATTCCTTGAGCAGGCGACGCTCTTTCGTGGCCATGTTCAATTCATAGGTGGTCGCCGGGGTGGTCAGCGAGGTATAGCTGTAGCGCAGCCAATCGGTATTCGGTTGCGGATTAATGTCCAACGCCATACAGTAGGCCGGCTCGTCAGCGGCGACAAGGGTTTCTTTACCGCTGTTAGACAGAATACGGATGCGGGTAAGGCCGCCGGAACGTTCGGCAATCGCGACAAAATTATCGAATAGCTCAAAGCCGGAGATCAGGATCGCTTCGTCGTGGGGAACGAGATCGACCCAGCGGGAACGGTCATTCCAGATGCCATCGGTGAAGGTCATGAGTTTGAAGTTCTGGGCATTCCAGTTGGTACGCACCACCCAGCGTCCGGCGAGATGATCGGCCTTGTACTCGAAGTCACGGGTGCGCCCGGCAATCAACTTGAATTCGCCAGGGTTGTTGGCGTTCGCGCAGCGCTGCTCGGTTGACAGGGTGCTCTCCAGGTAGATGCAGATGTAAGCCTCCGAACGCGTCAGACCAACGTCCATGTAAAAACTGTCATCCGGCTCGTGATAGACAACCGGATCGGTGGCGACATCACCGTTTATTTTGTGTGATTTTATACTCTTACTCAACAACGTGTCCGGATCATTCCAGGTATAGAAGATCGTCGCGTTGTCTCCCGCCCAGGCAATGCCGGTTGATAGGCCGGTGACGCCGGTATTGGTGATCGCACCGGTCTCAAGGTTCTTGATGCGGAGGCTGTACTGGCGACGACCGACGCTGTCCTCGACAAATGCTAACAGCTGCTGATTCGGGCTTACCTTGAAGTTACCTACCTGATAATAACTGTGCCCCTTGGCAAGTTCGTTAACGTCGAGCATTATTTCTTCAGGGGCATCCATGCTTATCCTGCGACGCGCATAAATCTGGTATTCTTTCCCCTCTTCGAAGCGGCTGTAGTACCAATAATCCTTATAGAGATAGGGAACGCTGACATCGTCCTGCTTCAGCTTGCCGATCAGCTCCTCGTAGAGTTGATTCTTATAATCGGCGAGCGGCGCCATAACAGCATCTGCGTAAGCGTTCTCGGCAGTCAGGTAGGCGAGCATTTTCTGATCTTCGCGCTTGTCATCCCGTAGCCAGTAATACTCATCCATGCGTGAGCCGCTTGGCGCGACCACTTCAAACACACGTTTTTCTGCGCTCGGTTGGACCTGCCCCACATCTGCGGAGGTCAGGGGTCTTGTTACTGATTGAGAATCGCCGTATGAGCAGGAAAAAAGCAACAGGGCGGAAAGAAGAACCGAAATAAGCTGCATGGAAATACTTGCGATGCCATGATGCCCTCCGGGATAATTTTGCAGCACACTGTTTTGGCTGTTAAACATAACAGGCTTCCTCAACCACATCTGCAATCACCCATTTATTCCCCTTTTTGTAATTAAGTCAAGGTGCTACTGTTCTTATTACATTAGGCAAATTCTCCGCACCAGTATAAAAAACAATCAGTTTTACCGGAACATCCCCGGTATTTTTACCGCAATGACGGGTATTGACTACCTCGATGATCGCATCTCCCTCTTGGAAAAGTGATATTTTTTTATCTTCCAGTTCAATAGTCAATGACCCTGATAACACGTAGGCATAAACAGGGACGGGGTGAGTGTGCCATCCCGTTTCAGCCCCAGGGGGAAGTTCCACGGTCATGACCGTCACCTCCGGGTTATCCATTTTTAAGTAAGCGATGGGTTGGCCGTTGCTCGTGTTTTTCGTTTTGAGGACAACCCGTGCCTGAACGTCGCCAATGTATTCGGCGGCGCTGACAAGGGAAGACATACAGAGTATAAAGAAGAGGCATAATGATATTCTGATTTTCATAAAACACCTTTTGTCAGCATGGAGGATTTCTGTCTGATGTGCAAGGAAAGACAGACATCAAGGTGGACGGATTCCAAGAAATCAAAGTACCCAGATGATGCCAGTTATATTTCCTCTTTTATTTATTTTTTCAGCAAATCATTCAGATCTGCATTCGGAATATAGCTTCTGTATATCTTTTCGAATGTGCCGTCCGCCTTCAGGCCATCCAAGACTGACTGCCATTTTTTGACCATCTCAACAGGAGTTCCACGAGAAACCGCGATGTAAAAATAGGTATTGCTCACGGTAAAGACCTGTTCAAGATCATCTATGTTGTATCCTGCATTCTTTACAATCTCGGGCATTGTAATATTGGTAAAGACCGAAATCTGCACATCTCCGTTCATGAGCTTCTTAACACTGGTGATGGGAAGAGGAGAACTAACCAGATTTGTAAAACCTTTGTCCTTAAGGTATTGTTCGGTAAACCAGTTAGTAGTCGTCGAAATAGCAGCAACTTTTCTTGCCTCCCCCAAGTTGGCTATTTTAATGCCGGATCCCTTTTTAGCGTAAAAGATCGCACTGTTTTTACCGACTGGCCCTACCCATTGGAAAAGACTCTCCCGTTTTTCTGTTCTCTCGACACTGAAGAGCACTACATTTGGGTTGTTCAACGCCGCATTGTAAGCTTCATCCCAGGAAGTCAACCGAATGTGATCTGGAATGCCCTGACGGGCAATGATCTCCCTCACTATATCCGTGACGAAACCAGTTATCTTACCACCTTTCATGAAGGTTACCGGTGGGTATTCCTCTGTCAGCATTTGAACTTCAGAAATACCTTGCATGTTTTTCTGAGTCGCGCATGCGAACTCGGCAAGGACAAACAAACTCAATATGCAGAACCAAAGAATTCTTTTCATAAATACCCCCTTTTTCTTAATAAGACGTCCATATCTCCGTAAATCATATCACACTTGCCGAGGGATGTCATCATTAATAACTGGTTGAAAAACAGTATTTTCATCAAGGGTGACGTTTTACTGACTACAGAAACTCCTCCAGAAACGAATCAATCTTCTCCCGATAGGCATCGAGCTTTGACACCTTGAGCTTCCTGTCGGAAACAGTACGTTCGGGATGATCGAGATATTTACTCACGATCTTTCTGCCGATCCTGAGTCGCTGGGCGATCTGCCTTGCAGAGCAACTTGCATCCTTGAGCCGATGGATTTCAAAAACAGTTCTTCTGTCGATCATGGCAATGCCCTCCTCTGATCCGCATACCGAAAGGATTGTCGGATGATCTGCGCCACCACGGCATGGTCTTGATCTTCATCATCTGTCGGCTTCGGCTTGATCACCGGGCGGGGCGGGAGAGCCAAAACCTGGAAGATGCGACTGTCGAAGCCGATCAAGTCCTTACCGATCAGGCCATCCCGCGCAATGATGTACTCATCGAGATTGATTTGTAGAAGGGTGTAGATAGCGTCATAACTGTAGCAGGAAAGACCATATCTGTCCTCGGCCAGAATCAAGAACAGGTACAGGATGATCTCCTCCCGATCCAGAGAGGCCAAAAAACCGTCGGCCAGAAAGCGGTGGGGGATAAAGCTGAACCCGCCGGTGATCTTCCTGACCCTGTCCGCATCTCTTTTGGTTGGCCAGGTAATCCGGATTACCGCGAATCTTCTCCCTTTGCCACGCCGCCTTCCGGGCGCGCTGACAAACCAATTTTCCACAATTCCGGGGATGCTTCTGCCGCGGATCGGGAATAAAATACCCCCCGCAATGACAACATGACACCTCTTCCATAGTTCCACCGCCATCATCTTGGATGGCTGCTGTATATGCCAGGAATTAAAAGAATGAAATGGAATGAGAAGAATGATATGATATTCAGAAAGCTCAGAACGAAATGAGTGGACCTAATTGTCTGGCGATGACGGTATCAATTTACTCCGGTGATACTGGTATGGAATTAAGCCGGCGATGATACAGATGAAAGCCCTGGAAAACAAATTTGCCGAGTTCAACAACCTCAAAACCGTTCCTTTGGGACTCAGCGTCGATTCTGTTCCTTTAAAAAATGCGTGGGCCAAAGAGCTGGGAATCTCCAATGTTCCATTGCTTGCTGATTTCTGGCCGCACGGCGAAGCCGCTCAAAAATATGGTCTCTTCAGAGAAAAGGAAGGTTTTTCAGAAAGAGCCAACGTTATTCTTGATGAAACGGGAATGGTTGTCTGGCTGAAGTTGTATGAAATTCATCAATTGCCCGATCTGGGCGAGGTGATGGATTTCCTCAAGCACGCCTGAAAAGGGTGGAGGTGAACGAAAATGGATGAGAAAAGTCAGAACCGCCTCGCTTTGGAGAAAAGCCCTTATCTGCTCCAGCATAAAAACAACCCGGTGGACTGGTTCCCCTGGGGCGAGGAGGCCTTTCTCAAGGCAAAAGGGGAGGGAAAACCGGTTTTTCTATCCATTGGCTACTCAACCTGCCACTGGTGCCACGTGATGGAGCATGAATCGTTCGAGGACGGGGAAGTTGCCCGCTCCCTGAACGACCATTACGTGGCCATCAAAGTGGACCGGGAAGAGCGTCCGGATCTGGATCACATCTACATGACGGTCTGCCAGACGCTGACCGGCCAAGGCGGCTGGCCCCTTACCATTTTTTTGACCCCGGAACAGAAACCCTTTTTCGCCGGAACCTATTTCCCCAAAAGGAGCAAATGGGGAAGGTCGGGCTTGCTGGATATTCTGGAACAGATCACGGAAAAATGGACTGCGGACAGGAAACGCTTAAGCGCTCTGGCCGAGGAAATTACCACAGACATTCAGCGGCAAGCCTACGAGCAGCCGGGAAATTCTTTGACCGCGGATGTTCTGGAGAAGGCTTATGAAGCGCTTCAGCAGCGCTTTGACCCCGCTTACGGGGGATTCGGCGAAGCTCCCAAATTTCCTTCCCCGCACAACCTCATGTTTCTTTTGCGCTACAGCCGGATGACCGGGAAGCCGGAAGCGCAGACGTCCGCTATGGTGGGAAAGACCCTTCTGGCGATGTATAAAGGGGGCATCTATGACCATGTCGGTTATGGGTTTGCGCGTTACTCCACCGACCGGCAGTGGCTTACGCCTCATTTTGAGAAAATGCTCTACGATAACGCGCTTCTGGCTTACGTTTATCTGGAAGCGCACCAGGCGATGGCAAGCCCTTTCTACGCCCGGGTAGCGGAAGAAATCTTTGCCTATGTTGCAAGAGAGATGACCTCTTTCGAAGGGGGATTTTACAGCGCCCAGGATGCGGATTCCGAGGGGTTAGAAGGAAAGTTTTACCTCTGGACCGCGGAGGAGGTGGAGAGAGTCCTGGGCAAGCAGGGAGGAATGGCGTTCTGCCGGCTCTACGACATTACCGGCGAAGGGAACTTCGAGGGCGCCAACATCCCGAATTTGATCCGAAACGGACCGGGCGAAAGCGCCTCTTTGTTCAATCTGCTTGAAAAAATGAAGGCGCCTCGGGAGAAACTGTATCAAGAGAGGAAAAAGAGAATTCATCCCCATAAGGATGACAAGGTGCTTACTTCCTGGAACGGTCTGATGATCGCGGCCCTGGCCAAGGGGTCGCAGGCACTGCAAAATCCTGCTTACGCCGCCGTGGCGGCCAAGGCTGCGGGTTTTATCTGGGAAAGGCTCCGCTCTCCAGAGGGGCGGCTGCTGGCCCGTTACCGGGACGGAGAAGCTGCCCTGCCGGCTTATCTGGACGATTACGCCTTTTTGGCCTGGGGTTTTATTGAACTCTACCGGGCGACCTTCAATCCTGATTATCTGCAAAAGGCTCTCGAGCTCACCGAACAGATGATCAGCCTGTTCTGGGATGAAAAGAGCGCCGCCTTTTTCTTTTCCGGCAAGGATGCCGAGAAGCTTATTGCCCGTCCCCGCACGCTGGAGGACGGGGCGGTTCCCTCAGGAAATTCTGTGGCCGCCTTGAACCTGCTGCGCCTCTCCCACCTGACCGGGGAACAGCGCTTTGGTGATTTTGTTTCCCGGCAAATGGATTTTTTTGCAGGGGACGTAAAGCGTTTTCCCCAGGCCTACACCTTTTTCCTGACGGCATTGCAATTTGCGCTGGGTCCGCCTCGTGAAATTGTCGTTATGGCCGGAAACGAAGAGCAGGAGGCAAAGGAAATCCTGCAGGCCCTGCAAAAGAAGTTCCTGCCGGAGACGGCACTTTTGTGCTGTCCGCCCGGTGAACAAACCGCCCGTCTAAAAGCAATCGCCCCTTTTCTGGAGCAATACGAGGCCATTGACGGCAAGGCCACCCTCTACCTTTGCACCAACTATGCCTGTCAGGCGCCGGTCACGGGCAGAGAACAAATGCAAAAAATAATTGACACAATTTAAAGTTGGAACCCGCTTTCGCTGTGCTTTTGAAACATATCCGTCTGCTCCCCTATCGCCTCCGTCATTCCCTCGTAAAGCTATGCAGCATTGTTGGAGGTTGCTATTTTTGATGATCGAGGTTATTTCTATAAATAAGAAGTTCGCGAAACGTCAGCTTTGAATAAAACAGGCGCATTTTCATGCCAGACCTGGCCTGAAAATGCGCCTGATGACCTTTTCCCCTGATAGTCTTCAGACTCCAGCCTATCTCCTTGAGGAGTTACGATTGTTTTAGATCTTTTCTTCGAGCAGGCGCCTGACGATATCAGCTTTTCGGCTTCTTTTGTAAAGAGGAGTCTGGTTGCCTTCCAGATAAGGGGCAAGATTATCCTCAAAGGTTTTCTTCGTTTCGTTCTTGTAGATTATTCCGAGCGGCCACGGTGATTCTTCCATAGCCTTTGCCAGGGCGGCCTGTCTGTTGCCCGCGTCATGGCTGCTTGGTTCAATGAAATTAGGTGTTATCCTTGTACCATTTGTGCGTGTTTATCTTGTTGAAGGTGACACATGCCTGGAAAACATCGACAAGCGCGAAACCTTTGTGGTTTATTGCTGCTTTTATAATTTCTTTTGTTTTCTCTGGTTCGTCCGCTGACGCCCTGGCAACAAAGGGCGCGCCTATTATGAGAGCCAGGAGCAGAGGATTAAGCGGCGTTTCAAAAACTCCATCAACCTGTATTGGCGTTCTCATCCCCAGTCCCGAGGTTGGCGAAGCCTGCCCCTTGGTGAGGCCGTAAACCATATTATCATGCACAATCACCGTTATATCGGGGTTTCTTCTGATCGCGTGAATAAAATGATTGCCGCCCTCTCCGCAAATATCGCCGTCGCCGCTTTCAACAATAAGCTTGAGGTCGGGATTAACCGCCTTTATGCCTGACGCTGCCGGGAGCGCCCGGCCATGCAGGCCGTTGAAGTAACTTATATCATAATACTGCGGCGCTTTCGCGGCATGA
>JALNYO010000028.1 GCA_023229765.1 Syntrophales bacterium
TGCAAAACTCCCCATTCTTGTCATTCCCGCAACGATTCTGAGCGGGAATCTGGTTCTAACTGCTTGAAAAACCATATTCCCGATAGAGACATTCGGGAATGACAAATGGTTTTGCAATTGCCTCATATGACCGAAAGATGTGATTTTTACTTACGCCATAAAAAGAAGAAAGGTTTCGGCCCGAGACAGAGGCGGTCATGAATCTTGTTAATGCAGATGCTGCCGTAAAAAATCCGGTTTCCGGTTGGGATTATTTTGATCGTTTATACTGCGTTTCTCTGCGGGAACGTGGAGATCGTCGCAAGTCGGCGCTCAAAGAATTTTCAAAAGTAGGGCTGGCTGATAGAGTTGAGTTCGTAATTGGTGAACGTCTTTCGTACGATTTTGAGCAGCAAGTATATGAATCCCACATGATCTGCCTGCGTAAAGGGTTGGAGGCAGGTGCGAGAAATATCGTTATTTTTGAAGACGATGTAGAATTTGACCGCTTTGATCCGGAACGATTAAGAAGTTGCGCTGAATTTTTGAGACAACATCCGGAATGGAAAGTTTTGCTTCTCGGGGCTTTAATTCGCTCCAGCCGTAAAACTGCTGATCCGTGCGTGCAGAAAGTTTGTTACCAGAGCCTGACCCATGCCTACGCTTTAAATCGGCATTATGCGGAAACGTTAGCATATGAGCCCTGGCAGGGTATCGTTAACGACACCCTCTTTCGGCCGCTGACGGATGATGTCTATGCAATTTATCCTATGTGTGCATTTCAAAATAATTTTACATCGGATAATTACAAGTATCCAATACTTGCGCTAATCCGGCGCTTATTGGGCGGGCTTAAACGTATTCAAAAAGCATTTGAATTCTACCATCGGCACAAATTTGGCATTTATTTTGCGCAAGTCATTGTTATTTTACTTCTGCTGTTCGTTTTGTTCCATTGAGGTAATTGCAAAACCATTTGTCATTCCCGAATGCCTCTATCGGGAATATGGTTTTTCAAGCCGTTAGAACCAGATTCCCGCTCAGAATCGTTGCGGAAATGACAGAATGGGGAGCTTTGCAATTACCTCTATTGACTAATTCTTATCTTTCGGCAGGTACACGTTTTGCGGATTTCAGGAATATCCAGGACACGCTGAACCCGCTCATGACGGAATATCTGGTTTTTACTAACGGGCTATCTTCAATAACGGCGCCTTGGAGAAAATCCACGCTGACAAAAGCATTAAAGATAAATTGTTTAAATCCTTTATTTAAACCGAGGGTAA
This sequence comes from Syntrophales bacterium, assembly GCA_023229765.1. Taxonomy (NCBI): domain Bacteria; kingdom Pseudomonadati; phylum Thermodesulfobacteriota; class Syntrophia; order Syntrophales; species Syntrophales bacterium. Next base: position 1,266 of record JALNYO010000028.1, read on the forward strand.
GTGTGGAACCGCTGTATCCGCAGCCGGCATCATAGGAAGGGCGCTGGGCCGTAGCATAAGCCGGCTCGACCGAATAAAAATATCTATGGTAGACGCTGTCGGCAAACATCGGCCCGACTGAAATTCCCAGATTCAAACCGCTCTCCGGAATTAAATCGGTTTTTTCGAAAACCAGCCGGGGACTAAATACCCAGCCTTTATGACGCAGCGATGAAAAATCAGTAGAAAAAACAGCACGCACCGGTAAAGTAAGATTCAATTTGTAGCGGTCTTGCCGGTTTTCAAGGAGCGCTATATTTAAAGACGGACCTATTTCAAACATTGGGTCAAGATCCGACATACCGCTGCGGGCGGTATTTTGGGAACTATCAACCGGCGCGCTACCAAAGAGACTAAAATCCAATAACAGTCTATCTGTTTTAAAAATGCGTCCCGAAATGCGCTCCCTGTCGACTTTTAAAATATCGCCGCGGTAGATGATGTACGGATAAGGCAGCAAATAAAGTCTTTTTTCGTCAGACCCACGGTAGTCGGGCATTTGGAGAACCGCCAATCCCGCACCTACTTCCCAAAGAGGTTTTTCCTCTCCTATAGCGCTTGAGGGTAATAAAAAAACCGAGAGCATCAAAGTGACCATCATCACGTGACGAATGCGCATATTGACCTCCTAATTTCCCGTTAGTTTTGATAAGCTTCATCTGCCGGGCTCAAACTGACGCTTGGCCGACCAGAACGACGGCAAATGATGAATTAAATACGTAATGCTTTTACGATGCTGCCACAGACGACGGCGGAATTTCCTGCGCCACTCGGGATCGGAATAGAAGCGCTTCACGTACTCATTGTAAAGAAGATCCAATCTCTCTTTTGACGCGATTTCCTTGGGGACAAAAACAAAATTCATGCAATTCATCAACCGCCAATCTTCATTAAATGTCCCTTCTTTCCTGATCGTTGACCAAAGCGGAGCCCCGGGAAAAGGGGTAAATTTGGACATATTCATGTCGTCCAGCCCCAACGAAATAATAAAATCAGAAGTTCTTCGAATAGATCCTTCCGTTTCTCCTGGCAAGCCCATAATAAATAGCCCTTTTGCCCGCAGCCCTGCGGCATGAATCCGCCTCACGGTATCACATACCCCCTCAAGCGAGACCCCGGATTTGTGCCTGGCCAACATTTGCGGGTCTGCCGATTCGATACCCAGAGAAACCACAAGACAGCCGGCATCTCTCAGCATTTTGAGCAATTCATCATCCGTGTAACCAACCCGCACATCGCAGTTGAACTGAATACCCAAGGGACGTCGGGCAAGTTTTTCGCAGAGCTCAATAATGCGGACGCGATCCGCGGTAAACAAGTCGTCATAAATATTAATATGCCGCACACCAAATCTTGTCCTCAAATAGTTCATGTGATCGTAAATATAAGAAGCGGAGTTATAGCGAAATCCCTTCCTGAAGACGGAACGATCACAATAAGAACATTGATACATGCAACCCCTTGACGTAATCATCGTCGCCCCGGGCGTACGGACATAGCTGAACAAAGGCAGGTGGTAATCGTGAGGAAAACCCTTGAGCTTTTCATAAGCGGGAAACGGGAGACAGTCCAAATCGGGTATTTGGGGGCGGAGCTGATTTGTAATTGCTTCGGAACCTTGGCGCCATATCAATCCCTTGATTTCCGCAGGATCCATGCCTTGGGCCAGTTCCGCCATCGTGAGCTCTCCCTCGCCGATGCAGAGAAAGTCAAAGGCAGGGTAAGCGCGGAGCAACTGGTCTTGCAATGCGGAAACATGCACGCCTCCGCAGACGGTTTTAATGTTCGCGGAGTGTTCCTTGATTTTCTGCGCCATCTCTGCTGCATCAGGAAACGAAGATGTTGTGGCCGAAAATCCGACCATCTGAGGTTCATAATTCAAGATCGCTTTAACCTGTTCAGAGAGGCTAACCGGAACGCCCGGACCCAGGCAATCGTAAATAAAAACGTCATGCCCCTGTTTCAACAGATACGCGGCGATGGACAAAATCCCCTGGGGAACCATGCGATTGGCGATGTCGGTAATATCGCGATGACCGGGAAACCAGTTAAATCCCCGCGGGTGAACGAGAACAATGCGCATGAAAATTCCACCTTCTTCCGGGGCTTCGCGTGGCGCGGTCTTCAATACCCCTTGATTACGCCTGCCGCCGCCTTTCCTCAAGCAGGGCGTCGGATATTCATCTTGTGGCTGTAAAGAATCAACAACACGGTCACAGCCGTACCGGCACCTGATCGCCGCTCACGGTGACAATCGCCCCTTCGAGTAATATCATGAACGAGGAGGCGATGAAAGGGAAGAATAATTGGGGATGTTTGATTTGTTTGAGCAAATTGCAAAACTCCCCATTCTTGTCATTCCCGCAACGATTCTGAGCGGGAATCTGGTTCTAACTGCTTGAAAAACCATATTATGAACATAAAGCTTCGCTTTCCCGATAGAGACATTATGAACATTAAGCTTCGCTTTCGGGAATGACAAATGGTTTTGCAATTGGCTCGCGGGGTGCTGTTTTTGCTTGTAAAGAGATATCTTGCATAGTGTTAAAAACTGACGTTTTTGAGTGGTTAGCAAAAACGAAAGGATTTTTGCGTCTTATGGATTGCCCTTCAAATGTTCTCACCGATTGCGTTAATCCGTCGCAAGCTATGTGTCTAATCGTCGCAAATTAAATGTCAAATTACAAAAACTCCTTTTGGGGGCGAGGAGTGGGAGCAAGCGGCCGGACAAAAAACAGGGGGTTTCGGCATTTAAACCGCCACCCCCTGATCTTATGGAGCCGATGAGCAGGATCGAACTGCTGACCTGCTGATTACGAATCAGCTGCTCTACCGTCTGAGCTACATCGGCTTTTTGGGAACAGGAAAGTTTATACCCTGCAATGGCAGGAGTATCTATACGAAGTGACACCTCTTGTCAATCAAAATCCACATCAAAATCCACCGCCTAATTTTGCTTAATCGTCTTTTCTTTCCTTCAGAAACCACCTGCGACACCGGATGCTTGCCGGGGACTGCGCAGAAGAATTTACTCTTGATATAATTCAAAATTTCTATTGACATGCAAAAGTCGCCTCCCTATACTCGCCGCATAAAAGAAGCTCTTATCAATCAACGCGACCGGTTTTGAGGGGGTAAACCAGCGGTGAGCATAACATTGAAACTGCCGCGAAGTTTCGCCGGTATTACGAGGGGTAAATTCTCCTTCGAGGCAGTCGGAGAGACTGAGGAAGATTGTCTCAATAATCTTACAGCCCTTCTTCCCAGAATCAAGGAAGAGCTGTTCTACCCAGTTCAAGAGGGTTCGTCTGCGTTGCATGGGAACCTGCGCCCGAATGTCAGCATAATGTTGAATCACTTCGATGGAAGGAGTCTGACAAGAAAGGTTCAGGATGGCGATGTCCTCGAAATTAAGGTTGGCGCTAGCTGATGAGGCGGCGGCGGTGGCTAGTTAAGCCATCAAAAAGCGAACTGGTGCGGATCATTTTTTCGTATTAATTTGAAAATGTCTCCTGACAAACCAGAGACGCCCGATTGTCAGGGAATTAAGATAAAACGCGACGGCCAGTTACAGAATATATGATCATTCGGAGAAAAGTATCATGACGGTAAGAATGTTTACGCTGAGCACTTGCGGCCACTGCCGGGCCGCAAAAAGATTCATGGAGGATAATGCCATTGACTTTCAGTTTATCGATGTTGATTTGCTGACCGGCGAGCAAAGAAAAAATACGATCGAAGAATTGACCGGTTATAATCCAGCACGCAGTTTCCCGACTATTTTGATTGGAGACAGCATCCTAGTCGGTTTCAATGAAAGCAAATTGAGAGAGGCATTAGGGATATGAACGCGGAACAACTTTACGAATTGCTCAAGAAGTCACAGGAACCCAAGGGTTATTTTTTAAATGCCGATAAAAAAATGGCATTGGAGCTGATCGGCGGATTGATCGTCAACCGTGAGCGATACGGCTATGCTTCCTGTCCCTGTCGTCTGGCATCAGGAAATCGCGAGTGGGATCAAGATATTATCTGTCCATGTGTTTACCGGGAGCAGGACGTTCGGCAATACGGGCAGTGTTACTGCGCTCTTTATCTGGCATCCCCGTCAGAAAAAGATTCGGGAGACATCGTCGTCCCAGAAAGAAGACCCCCTGAAAAAACGAGGGCATAAGGTTTATTGCGATTCACCCGCCCAGCTCTTCGGAGGCGCCCAGCTTATTTACCGTCTTGATGACTGTTACTGCGCCGCCTCCGACCCGCGCAAAGACGGTCAAGCCGTCGGTTTCTGATTGATCAACTCGCAGAAACCGGCTGACGGTACAGCGAGGGCACGGAGCAGGCGTGCCCAGTAATTTACCTGCGCTACGGTCGCGGCCATGATCACAATCTCGCGCTCTGAAAAATGCATTCGTATTTCATCCCGCAGTTCTTGCGGAAAATCCGGCGGCGTCATGGATATGCCTTCGGCATAGCGAAGCGCGATCCGTTCCCTGCGGGAAAAACTCGCAATCGCATCCCAGCCCGTCTTTTGGGAAAGCGCCTCCGCCTCTTCCCTCGTCAAGCCGTGATCGGGATAATCATAGCTGTTCATGTCGATACAAAACGGGCAGGAAATAAGCGCCGAAGCCCGGATACGGACGATTTTGAGGATCCTTCGCTCCATATCCTTTGGCCCATGCGCCGTCAAAAACTCAAGAAATCCCGAGCCGATGGCAGCCTTGGGAAACCATGCCAGCAAAAGGCCGGGCAGCATCTCTTTCCCCGTTGATTTTTTCGCTGCCCATAGACCGATCTTCAAATACCAGGGAATGTTGGTTGGCGCTTCGATAAATGCCCCGCCGTTGTTTTTTTTCTTATCCATTATGAACACCCACCTTCAAAAGCAATATGCCTTGCGCGCCGGGTAATTAGCCGGCGCTGCAAGATAGAGAATGCTACAGATATTCACCCAAACCCTCTTTTTCGAGTTTTTCTACCACCTTGCGGACATCCTGGGAGCGGTCGCGGCGGCAGATAAGGAGGGCATCTTTCGTTTCGACGACGAAAATGTCCCGCACCCCGACTATGGCGACGAGTTTTTCCGGGCTGTAAACGAGGGAATCGCCCGCATCAATGCCGATGAAGCGTCCGCGCACGACGTTGCCTCTTGCATCCTTTGGGGAAACCTCCCAGAGGGCATCCCAGCTCCCGAGATCCGACCAGCCGAAGTCCCCGGGGATGACGAGGACATCCTTCGCCTTTTCCATCACCCCGTAATCTATTGAGACGGAAGGCAAAGAGGGATAGACCCTCTCGACAACCTCGGCTTCGTCCTCCCCGCCGAGAACAGATTTTATCTCGGTCAGTCCTTTATAGATATCCGGTAGAAAACGGGCAATTTCGTTCAGTATCGTCGAGGCCTTCCAGATGAACATCCCGCTGTTCCATAAGAATTCACCATTTTTCAGGAATTCTCCGGCTGTCGCGAGATCCGGTTTTTCCCGGATTGACTTAACCCGGCGAATTGGCAAATCCCCATCCTTCGCAAAGAGCTCTCCCGCTTCGAGATATCCGTACCCGGTTGCCGGTCCGGTCGGTTTGATGCCGATCGTCAACAGCGCTTCCTGTGATGCTGCAGCTACGGCAGCCGCCTCCAGAACGCGGCGAAATTGCATCTCAGCGGCGATCCGGTGATCGGAAGGCAGCACCAGCATCACCGCGTCCCCTGCCCTTTTTTGGATATGGAGGGCGGCAAGCCCGATGCAGGGGGCGGTATTGCGCCCGACCGGCTCGATTATAATATTTCCCGCGGGAATTTCCGGCAAAAGGCGAATCAGCTCCACGGCATGACTTCGGCCGGTCACAATCAGCGTGCGCTCCGGGGGAACAAGCGGCCTAATCCGGTCAACCGTTTCCCTGATCAGCGACTTTTCGCTCTGGATGTCAAGGAGATGCTTGGGCATTTTCTCCCTGCTGCGGGGCCAGAAACGCGTCCCCCGGCCTCCGGCCATAATTACTGCAAACATATATTTTATCCTTTCTGTTATTGGATTGGGAGAATTTCACTCCTTAGTTTGTTCTTCCGCAACGGCATCGTTAAAAGATGGAACAGCGAAAAAAGCTCAAACGAAAAGGGAATATAGCCGAGATAACCGGCAAGCGGCATCTCGAAGACGTGTACCCAGTTGGCATAGGGAATCCGGTATATCCATTTGGGGAATGAATAAAAATTCCACATCTCCCAGAAAAATCCGCAGATCAGGGCGCCCAGGGCAAGAGAAAAAAACGTTCGCCAGTCGCCCCGAAACAGGTCAGCCAAAAGCGAGCGGTTGCCCAACTTTACGTTCAGGGGCTCGATGATAAGAAAGAGCGAAACCCAAAGGAGGGGAAAGAAAACATCCGGCCAGAGGACCAGGAGGGCGAGCATCACCACGCCGGCAAGCAAAAGACCGTTCAAAAATGCCGGCGTGTTTGGGATAAATGGGCCGGAAACGAGTTTTGCAAGCGGTTTCCAGGTCCCCACCAGCTCCGCCGTGCCGAAGACCGCCGGCATCACCGTCGAAAAGCTCCAGGTGGAAAAGAGCGCGTATTGAAAAGTCGATAAACTCTCCGTTCCCAGATAAAACCAGTTCTGCGTCCGGAGGTTGAGAAGCTCAAAGAGCCACCATACCGGCGCCGAAACAAAAAACAGGCCGGCCCACGCCAAAGGACTCCTGGTCAGCAGGGAATTCCCCTTCCAGCGATACACCAGCGCATCAACGGCCAGGGAATAGCCAAACCAGAGGGGAAAGAATCCCCAGATAGTTCTGTTTCCCGGAAGAAGCCAGTTCAAAAGCCAGAATAGTGCAACGAAAAAGCAGCCAATCCAGCCGTGGAATGGGAAAATCCCTGTCTGTCTTTTGCTTGAGACTGTCATATCACGTTCATTTTTAAACTATTTCACCAAATCATCCACAAGTTTGGTCAGCGTTCGCGATCCCTTGTTTTCCTGAAGGAAGGAGACAAATGCCGCAGCCGCCGGAGACAGCGTCTTCCCCTTAAGATGGATGATGCAGATATCCATGTTAAAACTGCCTTCAGCAAGTGGGATGGCGGCAAGCGTCCCGTTTTTGATATCCTCCCGGACGCAGATACTGGCTATAAAAGCATATCCCTTGCCTTTTTTTACCAGTGACTTGATAAATTCCGTACTCCCGGCCTCAATGATTGACGTAGGATTGAGACCCCTTATTTCAAATTCATGCCACATGGTGAATTTGGTGGCTGATCTGGCATCGGAAAGAATGATAGACTCGGCGGTCAGATTCTGAAGGGTGACCTTATCTTGCTTGAGCAGTTTGCTGCGCGGAGAACCGACGAGAATGAGTTCGTCCCGAGTGAAAGGCACGACGGCCACCCTTTCCGGGTAGGGAACCTTTGCCGCAATGGCCAGTTCGAACCGATGGAGCAGGATGCCTTCCACGAGCTCCCGGGAGCTTCTTTCATCAAGGTGGATGGAAAGATGCGGATGGCGATCCTGGAAATTGGCGATAACCGCAGGCATGAGGTATTGGGAAAGGGCTTTGGTGACGCCCAGCCGCAATGAACCGCTTTTGAGATCCTGCAGCTCCTGCACCGCTTGTGTCGCTTCTTCGACGAGGCCGAATATCTTCTCTGCATAGTCATAAAGAAGCTTGCCCATCTCCGTTGGGTGCAATTCCTTGCCAAATCTGTCCAGCAAGATAAAGCCCATGTCCTTCTCTAAGGAGCGCACCTGGATATAGACGGCCGGCTCGGTAACAAAGAGCTCTTCGGCTGCCTTGGCAAAGGCGCCTGTCTTGACAACGCAGTACAGAGCCCGCAACTGATTTAAATTCATCATTGGGAATAACCTGAATTATACAATTTAATTTAGTAAATTATAAAATTATTTGTGTTGACCTGTCAATATTTAAAAAGTAAAAGGCAACCATCAGATCTACCAAACCAGTTATTTATAACTCATCGAAGGCTCTTCAAGCTCTCTTTCTGGCGGCAGCCGGTAACAGGGCTGTTGAAGTTCGTGAACATTACGCTTCGTTTTGCGCGGCAAGAGCGGCATGGCCAATCGAAAATCACCCTTTGACGGGTGCGTCAGCTTTTCATCGGCGAAAATTGTAATCGAAAAGTAAGGAGGCAAGACTATGAGGGAATTGGAATTTGACGGGATTATCATCGGCGCCGGTCCAAATGGACTCACTGCGGCGGGATATCTCGCCAAGGCAGGGTTGAAAGTTGCAGTTCTGGAAAGAAGGTATGAGATCGGGGGGGGGTTGGCGACGGAAAATCTGCTTCTCCCAGGCATGCTGGTGGACAGCCACGCCATCTACCACATGATGTGCGAGTACGCGCCTCCCCTGAGAGATTTCGAGCTGGAAACAAGATATGACCTGAAGTGGATATATCCTGATCTGCAAGTTGTCATGCCCTTTCAGGACGGCACTTATCTCGCCCTGTACAACGATCCGGAAAAATCGGCCGAGTCCATCCGCAAATTTTCGGAAAAGGATGCCGAATCGTTCCTCAACTTCGCCAGCATTTCCGATGAAGCGATGGATGTCTTCCTGGCCCCGGCAAGCTATGTAAACCCCTTGCCGAGCCTGGAGCAGGCGGCCAAACTGGAACTCCATCCGGCAACCAGGTGGGACGATGAACTGACTGGCTATACGCCTCGGCAGATCGTTGACTCGTGGTTCGAAAACGACAAGGTCAGGGCATTTTTTCTCTATCTCGCCACCATGTGGGGGCTCGATTACGACCTTGAAGGTCTGGGTTATCTGGTGCCCCTGATGATCAACCGGGGATGGCATTTCCGCCTGAGTCACATGGGCTCGCATCATGTGGCCCATCTGATGGGAAAGTACATCTCCGAAAACGGCAGCCGGGTAATCAGCGGCTGCGTCATCAAAAAGATCCTCATCGAAAACAACGAAGCCAAAGGGGTAGAACTTGAGGACGGCACGATAATCAAGGCCAAAAAATTCGTTTGCAGCACCCTTAACCCGCATCAGACCTTCTATGATTATGTGGGGAAGGAACATCTCGAACCGGAATTGATCACCCGGCTCGACCAGTGGAAATATTCGGACATGAGTTTCTTCACCGTCCATCTGGCGCTCACGGAAAGACCGCACTTCAAGATTTTCGATCAGCATCCGGAACTCGCCGATGCCCTGATCTACATAGTTGGCTACGAAAGCGAACAGGATCTGATCAACCACTTTGAGGCTTCCAAGCGCGGAGAACTGCACGACGGCGGCTTCAACTGCTGTTTCCCGTCCATTCATGACCCAATCCGCATGCATCGCCATCCCGACAGCTTCGTTAAACATATCGGCCTCATTTCGATGGAGTGCGCCCCCTACAACCTGAAAGACGGAGGCCCCCTGGCCTGGAACAGGATGAGAAGAGACTATGCGGAACGCTGCAAGGCCATTCTTGGCAGGTACGCGCCGAACATGAACCAGGATACGATCGTCTGGGATTACATCGGCACGCCCCTGGATACGGAAAACAAATTCCCCGACATGAAGCAGGGCTGTTTCAAACAGGGCGCCTACCTCCCGCTGCAGATGGGCTATTTCCGGCCGAACGAATTCTGCAGCCAGCATGATACGCCAATCAAGAATCTTTACATTGGCGGCGCCTCCACCCATTCGGGCGGAATGATTACCTACGGGCCTGGCTTCAACGCCGCCGAGAAGATTGCCGAGGACCTGGGGATCAAGAAATGGTGGCCCGAACCGCGCGGCGTCAAAGAGGCAAGAGACCTCGGACTGTTTTGAAAGGAGAGTGCCATGTTTATAAGATCAACCGGTTTGGGGAGGACATTGCTGTCGGGAAGAATAGCGAGTATCGTGACCACTGATGTAGTTCCTTCAACCCTGGAGTCCGCCCCCAAAGGCGCCAGCGAACCAGTGCGACTCCTCGTGGAGGTGGAAATAACGAATCCCGTTCACTGGACGGTGCGGGCCTTCATAGAGCCGCCGGATTTGAGGGAAATGCTCGGGATAATCTTTACAAGTCCGGCACTTATGTTGAGCTGCCTGAAGTTTCTCTTCAGCCGCGGGCCAAAGTATGCTGAACCGGCGCAGTCGAAAACGCCAGGTGCAGATGTTTTACCGCCGCTCGCGGCCGCTCCGGCGAAGGCAGTTTCCGGTCCGGCGCCGATTGGCCCGAGGCCCATTCCCGCAAGGAAGAAATGATCAATTAATCATAAAGCAATTAACATGATGATAAAGGCACAGGGAGGGTATTATGCCAGATAAAAAGTATGATGCAGTGATCGTCGGCGGTGGGCATCACGCAACCATAATCGCGTGTTACCTGCAGCGGGCCGGCCTCAAGACGGCGATGTTTGAGCGGTGGCACGAGATGGGCGGCGGCGCCTGCGGTGAAGAGCTGCCGCTGCCGGGTTTTATCCAGAACGTATGCGCGCACTTTACCAGATTCTACACAAATCCTGCCTATTCAGATTTTAATTTGCGCGATTACGGCCTGGTTTACCTGTTCCCGGAAAACAACGAGGCTTGGATCTATCCCGACGGCAGCTATATTATGGGGAAAACGATCTTTCCGGTTGTCGATCCGCTCACGGGCCGGTCTGAATTCTCGCAGGCGGCCGCCGACTACACGATCAAGGAGATCGCCAAGATTAACCAGGACGACGCAGACACGGTAGAGAAAATTATTCAAAGCTTCAAAAACAAATGGAAAAAAGCTTTCGGCCTTTACCGTTATACGGGACCCGGGGAATGGGGGAACAGGCCTGATCCGCTGGAGGCGCTCTTCGATGATCCGAAAGACGGCCTGGATCGGGAGATTTGCATGGGAACAGTGGGCGAGATCGCCACGCGGATGTTCAAGAGCCCCGAGATGCAGACCTTCTACATGCGCGCCATGCAGACCTCAAACGGCCTGATGCCCTGCGACCGGCCGGGCCCCTACTGGCATGTTCACGCCCTGGGGCTCATCCTCTCGATGGATGCCGCGGCGATCGTCACCGGGGGAACACACAGCATCACCCATGCGCTGCTGCGGGCCTTCCAGCAGTACGGGGGCGAATTTTTCGTTCTCAACGAGGTCAAGAAAGTCCTCGTAGATAACAACAAGGCTTACGGAATCGAATTGAAAAATGGCGATCGGGTGCTGGCCGACATCGTCGTGAGTGATTTGAGCGTGGAACTGACGCTGGAGGCCGTAGGCAAGGAGTGGACGCCCGATGAACTCTGGGAAAAGGCGCAGAAACTGAAGGTAAAACCTCCGACGCTAGAGGACACGGGCTATGAAAGAACGCAGTTGATGTGGGGAAATATTGCCCTGATGGAGGCGCCCGTTTACCCCATGAACCCGGAATTGGGGATGGTTCCCCGGCTGTACTTTGGCAAGGCTGACCCCGACTATTTCCTGAGCGGCCGTTATCAGAAAGAACGCTGGGAGAAGGGCATCGCCGACCAGTTGTACCTCCTCGTAGCGCCGGACGTGCAGTGGGACAAAACCCGCGCCCCAGCCGGTAGATTCGCCGCCCTTGTGGAGGAATTCACGTGCCCCTGGAGAAATTTCTCGGAACGGGAATGGCTGAGAATGAAGCGGGAAATTGAAACCCGCATGGTGAAAGAGTGGGCGAAATATGCCCCCAATGTAACGATGGACAACTTCATTTCCGCCTGGATTGCCACGCCGGACGACGTGGTCAACAGAAATCTCTGCATGCCCCAGGGAGGTTGGGGGGCACTCGATGCTAACTATGAGTGTTTGGGAAGGATGAGACCCTTTCCGGAGATATCGGGATACCGCATGCCAGTCAAAAATTACTACCTCTGTTCGTCGGCAGCGCATTCCGCCCACGGGATTGGTCGAGGCAGCAGCTACAACTGCTATAAGGTTATTGCCCAGGATCTGGGGCTTAAATACCGGCCATGGGAAGAGCGCGGCTGGTAGCAGTCGGAGGATAAGGAAGAGGAAGAGAGCATGAAACCGGACATCAAATGCGGGTTATGCCTTTTGGAGTGGGTTTATGAGCGGGCGATAGCCGAGAACAGCAATGAGGACATCCCCCCGCTGTTCAAAAGTATCGTCCACCTCCTTGCCCGCGAGATGGCAGACTCAGCCAATGTGGGCGCTCTGTGCAACCAGGCAGCGGACTTGATTTATGAATTTGTTCCCCCGGAATCAGATTTCTGGAGGGCAATCAAGCGGGAAACAAATGATTATGTAAGGAAGCTGCTGCCGCAGGCCGCTGCCTATGTAAATCAGGCAAGAACGCCGCGCGGGAAATTTCAAAGAGCCTGCTCGCTCGCCGCCACGGGAAATGTTTCGCCAATGGGCGCGCCGGCAGGAGGAAAAGCATTTTCTTTTCCCGAGGCGCTGGCGATCATGACGGGGGAAGGTCCCCTCCCCGTTTTTATCGGCGATGCCTTCAAGGCCGCGACCCAGTCAAATCACGTCTTCTATGTAACAGATAACGCAGGCGAAATAGGGTTTGACGCGCTTCTTGTGGCACAACTCAAAGGGATGGGAAAAGATGTGACTGTGGTCGTCAAGGAACCGGCCTATTTCGAGGATGCGACCCTTGCGGATGCAGAATTTTTCAACCTGAACCGCACAGCCGACAGAATAGTGACAGTAAAAAAGGTTTTTGTTCCCGGAAATGGCAAGTCGGCCGCCAACCGAGTCTTTCGCAAGAGCGATCTCGTAATTTCCAAAGGAACCGGAAATTACGAAGCTCTGCGAGGTGAAACACAAGGAAAATCAGCGTTATTTCTTTTAAAAATCAAGTGCGCGGCGATCGCCAGGGATATGAAAATCAGTGAGGGAAAATTTGTCGTCAAACTTGACGCAAGGAGCTGACATCATGCAGCATAAAACACTTGAGGACAAGGTTGTTATCATCACAGGAGCGGGCAAGGGGCTGGGCAAGGCTTTCGCCTTGAGGTTTGCCGACGAAGGCGCCAAACTTGTCCTCGTAACCAGAAAAGACCTTGATGGGCTCAAAAAAGCGGCAGAAGAAGCAACCGCCAGGGGCGCTGAATGCATCTTTTTTCTGGCTGACGTTACCAAACTCGAAGAGATGCAGAAAGTAGCTGATGAAACTGTCAAGAAATTCGGCAAGATTGATGTTTTGGTGAATAATGCCGCTTACTATTTCGGCGTCGCGCGAAAGCCCTTCGATCAAATATCGCCGGAGGAGTGGGACATGATGATGGGCATCAACGTCAAGGGACCCTGGATCTGTGCCCGGGCGGTATTCCCCAGCATGAAGGAGCAGGGCAAAGGTAAGATCATTAACCTTGCTTCCGAGGTATTCTTCACTGGTTCCAATGGCTTTGCCCATTACGTAGCCTCCAAGGGCGGAGTTGTCGGATTAACCAGGGCGCTGGCCGCCGAACTGGGGCCGAACAACATCACGGTAAACGCCGTAGCGCCAGGCTTTACTGATACCGAAGCGAGCCGCACGATCGCGGATATTGCAAAATATGACACATCAAAAACGCCCCTCCGGAGACTGGGCAAAGCTGAAGACATTGTCGGAGCGGTAATTTTTCTGGCTTCCGATGACGCCGATTTCATAACGGGAGAAATTATACTTGTGGATGGCGGGAGGGCCATGCACTAGCTAAGGGGGTTGGGGACCGAATTTTATTCTCTCCCCGGCAATCAAAAACGTTTGGTGACAAATTGCAATTCTGTCACCGGCAATCACAACATTAATTAAGGAGGGAACTTAAGATGAAGATGTATGATTGCGTACCGGGATTAGAGTTTGATGAGAAAACCGATCTGGAACAGTCGCCGGTCTGGTTTCTGGATGGCACCCACTCGGTGCCGCCCTGGACTCCGATGTTCGGGTGGTTCTGGATCAATTTCTGCCGCCACGGGATGCAGTATGGCGCCGAAACCCTCCAGCTTCCCACTGTTCACGGCTGGGACTGGCGTTTTAAAAATGGCGGCGCTTACCTGACACTGTTATTGGTGGGCTCGGAGGAAGAAAAGAAGGCCCGGGAGGTGAAGTTCCAGCAGGCAATCCGGCCTTTCGTGGAGAACTACGACAAGCTCTGGACCGGTTTGCTGGAAGAGCTGTTCGTTCGGTACCGGAAAATCAAGGCAGTGGACGGTGAAAAAGCAACCCAGATAGAACTCCTGGAAAACTTCGAATACGCAATCGCCACGTGCCGCAGGATGTGGGAAATTCACATGTATATGATGTACGGCACCTACATGCCCTTCGTGCTCTTTGAAAAGCTCTGCAAGCATCTGCTGAACATCGACGACACCCATCCTGATTTCCAGAAGCTGATGAGCGGCTTCGATAATGAGAGTTTCCGCGTCGATCTGGCTCTGTGCGACTACGCCCAGAAATTACGGGAAATTGGCATGGAAGCAACTCTGCAGGCGACGGCGCCCAAAGATTGGGAAGCCAAACTCCAGGAGACCGATAAAGGCCGCGAGTTCCTGAAAGAATTTGTGGCATTCATTGACGCGAAGGCCGGATGGCGGATGGAACGAATGGCTGAGATCTGTCTGCCCACGTGGGCGGAAGATCTGCCCCAGGCTTTCGACAAGGTTGCGGTTTACCTGAAGGCGGGGGAGAAGTTCGATCTCGGAAAGAAACGGTTGGCGCTCGAAGAGGAGCGCAAAAAAACAGAGGCGGAGATGCTGGCCAAGGTTTCCGCCGAACAGCGGGGGTGGTTTTCCACGCTGATGAAAATTGCTCAGAACTGCAGCCGTTTCAGCGAAGAGCACAACCATTATCTCGATCAGGAAACCCACGCCCTGCTGCGCAAGACCTGCATTGATATCGGCCGGCGTTTTGCAGCCGCAGGAACCATTGCCGAACGCGACGACATCTTCTTCCTCATGCCCGATGAAGTCCGCAAAGCAGGTCTCAACCCCGGGCAGTTCAACCTCAAGCCTCTCGTCGAGCGTCGCCGGGCCGAATGGACGCAGTGGAACAAGGACGGCAATCCTCCCGTAATTTTAAAGAGTGATTTCAGCATGGCGCAGGCCATGGAGGTAATGGTCAAATCGATGGATCCGATCGCCCTCAAAGTGGTCGTGGGCACCATGCCGGAAGCCCGGCCGGAGCTCAAGGCCGACCTCATCGGAACATGCGGTTCCGGCGGCGTGGCCGAAGGCATTGCGAGGGTCGTCTTCAAGGAAGAGGATCTGGCCAGCATCCAGCCCGGAGACATTCTTGTCGCGGTAAGCACCTCGCCGGCATGGACCCCCATCTTCGGAATGATCAAGGGGGTGGTGGTGGACCGGGGCGGCAGCCTCTCCCACGCCGCCATCGTGGGCAGGGAATACGGCATCCCCGTGGTCATGAACGTCTTTGAGGGAACAACGAAGATCAAATCAGGACAGCGAATAAAAGTAGATGCTAATTTAGGGACGGTAGTAATACTGCATTAAACTCGCTAAGCGGCTGTTGGCATTTGGAGGCAGATTTTAATCTGTCTCCAAATGCCGCTGATTTCATGGGGAGGTGATTTATGTTTCTGTTTGTTCAGCAATGGGAAATCATCAAGGGCAAGGAGGATGATTACTCGACTTTTATTTTGCGGAAACATCTGCCTGCCATGGCGAAGGTGGGTCTTAACATCATTGGCGGATTCCATGTCATTCTGGGATCCGGCCCGAGGATTACCTCCGCGGCAATGGCCGATGACTTTTTGAGCATGCAGATGGCCTGGCAGAGAGAGGAGTTTATTGAAGTAACCAAAGAGCTGAACAACTATGTTGCCAATTACAGCAATGCCGTTCTCAAGGATACTGGCCGCGTGGATATGGCCAATTACGGCTTGGCTCTCGGAACGTGGCGATTTAACCAGTACTTCAAGCTTGTTCGGGGGACGGAAGCCGCATACACGGACTTCCTGAAGAATGAGTATCTGCCAATGCTGGCAAAAGTAGGCATCCGGGTCCAGGCAGAGTGGCAGGTCATCATCGGCAACACCCTGCGCCTGATCTTGGAAGGGCTAACCACCAATCTGGTGGAGGTTGCGCAAGCAATGATGACGGATGAGTACCGCCGGCAAAGACGTCACCTGCTGGCCAATTTTGCAAAAGACTACAGCAGCAGGATTCTGGCGCCGACAGGAAGAGTGGAGATGGCCTATCTGCTGAGCGGAATTACAAAATCACTGTAACTTATGGACTTTTTTGTTTATCAAAACTATCTCATAAGCGCATAAGCTACTAATGCATGAGGAGACTGGAAAATGGAACAGTGGCTTTACCGGTTTGAAGAACTGGGAATGGAATTCAACGATCTGGTGGGGAAAAAATGCGCCAACTTGGGCGAAATGAGCAAACTCGGCATGAGGGTGCCCTACGGTTTTGCCATCTCGGTGCAGGGATTCGAGGCCTTCATGAATCTTACGGGTCTTGCCGGCCAGATCAGGGAGCGCATTGAACCGCGCCGGGAAATCCTGAAAAAGGTGGAAGTCTGTCAGGAAGAAAGCCGCGTGGTTCAGCATCTTATTGAATCTATGGCCATGCCGGAGTCCATGAGAAAGGAAATAGTGGATTATTACCGGGAGCTCTGCACAAAGTTGGGCCGAGCTGATCTGCCGGTGGCGGTCCGCTCCAGCGGAATCGTCAGCATGCCCGGGCAGATGGATACGTATCTCAATATCAGCGGCGAAGACAATGTTATTGAATATATAAAGAAGGTCTGGAGCAGCGCCTACACAGTGCGCGCCATGATGTACCGGATCGAAAAAAATCTCCCTGTGGAGTGGGCCCCGATCGGAGTGGCGGTAATGATGCTGGTTGATGCGAAAGCGGCCGGGGTTATCCTGACCGTATTGCCAACTACAGGCGATACCACCCAGGTGATAATTGAGGGCAACTGGGGCCTGGGAGAGAGCGTCGTCAGCGGCGAGATCACCCCCGATTCTTTCACGCTGGAAAAAGAGAATATGCAGATCACCGGCCGACACGTTTGCCGTAAACAGGGAATGGTGGTTCGGGAAGCTTCCGGCACAGTTTACTCCAAGGTGCCGGAAGAATTACAGGAAAAACCCTGCCTCGACGATGACGAACTGCTCGCGCTCGCCGAAATCGCCCTCGCTGTCGAAAAGCACTTTGGGATGCCCCAGGATATGGAATGGGTAATTGATAAAAACCTCCCCTTTCCGGAAAACATCTTCTGGGTTCAGGCCCGGCCGGCGAAGTTTACCAAAGCCGATAAATCCAAAGATGTTGACTATATAATCAATCTAATGGTAGGAATGTTTGACTGAGATAAGGAAGCAAAAAATGACCGTTTATCAAAACAAGTTTCTGAAGCTTGATCTATCAAAAAGGGAAGCTGTCGAAGCGCCGCTCGATCCGGATGTGGTTCGCGACTTTCTGGGCGGTCGCGGTTTCGGGATAGAATACCTCTATAAGCATCTTTCCCCCCATACGGACCCCCTCAGTCCTGACAATATCCTCCTATTTTTGCCGGGAATTCTTGGCGGAACCAGCGCTCCCGGCTTCTCCCGCTGGATTGTGGCTGCCAGAAGCCCGCTCACAGGCGCCTATATCCGCTCAGTGTGCGGCGGGAAATTCGGCGCTGCCATCAAGACTTGCGGGTACGAATTTATTGCGATCCACGGCCGGGCAGACCGTCCAACCTATGTCCATTTGAGTAAAGAAGGGGCTGAGTTCCTTGATGCCGACGGTCTGTGGGGTCTTGATACCGCTGCCACACAGGATCAAATCTGGGATAAATGCGGCAAAAGCAATACCCACATTGCCTGCATTGGACCGGCAGGCGAAAACCTCGTAAAATTTGCCGCGATCATCCATGAGAAAAGGGCAGCGGCCCGCGGCGGCGTCGGCGCAGTGATGGGGTCAAAGAATTTAAAGGCCGTCGCCATCAATACCTCCGGCGGCACTGCTCCGGCACTCCAGGACCGGGAAACCTTCCTGAAGCTCGTGAAGGAACATAACGAAATTCTTAAAACCCATGACCGACGTAAGAAAATGACCACCTACGGCACCACCTTTATGACGTCAAAAATGCACGCGCTTGGCATTTTTCCGGTCAAGAATTTTCAGGAAGGCGGTCTGACCGGAGTGGAAAAGATCGGCGCGGAGGCATTCCAAAAGCTGAAAACTGGCGACTATGGCTGCTATGCCTGCACAACTCGGTGCGGCAACATCTTCAAAGCTACGGAAGGTCCCTACAAAGGGGCAGAAAGCGAAGGTCCGGAGTACGAAACTGTCTTCTCCTTCGGTGGAGAAATCGCCAACACCGACCCCGGGGCCATCATCGCGGCCGACGCCCTCTGCGATCGCCTGGGAATAGACACTATCAGCATGGGGGTGGTTGCCGGCTTTGTCATGGAACTCTACGAAAAAGGCATTTTACGTTCAGAGGAATTGGATGGTCTGAAACCGGAGTGGGGCAACCATGAGGCGCTTTTTCAGCTCATCGAAAAAGTAGCGAAACGCGAAGGCATAGGCAACATCCTGGCTGAAGGAACAAGAAAGGCCGGCCAACTGATCGGGAAAGGCGCAGAATACTATGCAATGACCGCCAAAGGTCTGGAACTGCCCGGATACGAACCGCGGGCGGCCAAGGCGCATGGTCTCGGATACGCCGTTTCGAACATCGGCGGCAGCCATATGTACGGCTATGCCCGTCAGGAAATATCCGGTTTCATGCAACCTCGAGAAATAGACCGTTTTGCCGATGACGGCAAGGGAGATATCGCGGGCTGGAACCAGATAAAAAAGGCGGTGGAAGAAACGGGCATCCTCTGCAATTTTGCCGATACCAATGTTACTCAGCAACTGATTTGCGATCTCTATGTCAGCGCTACCGGCCGGCGCGATCTGGCTGAGGTCAACAATATCGACAAGTTTGGCGAACGGATTGTCTGCTTGGAAAGATGCTTTAATGTTCGGGAGGGATTCAGCAGAAAGGACGATACGCTTCCGGAAAGGATGTTCAAAGAGCCCTTGAAGAATGCCGGCCCCTCAACAGGCGAGGTCATCAGAAAGATGGACACTCTCCTCGACGAGTATTATGACTTTATGGGATATGATAAAAACGGCATCCCGACCGCGGAAAAGCTGAAAGAATTAGGTCTTGCGGACTTGGCGCCGGAGATGGAAAGTTTTCACAAGTAATTAATGCAGATAAATCTTAAATTCATCGTCGTGGCAGGCGCTCAAGAGGCCTTCGGCGCCACGGAATTCGCCTTCGATCTCAAAGGAAGCAGCGCGGGCGATCTTGTTCGCGAAATTATCAGTAAATACGGATCACTGAGCAAGCGCGTTTTCCTTACTAACGGACATTGCGAAACCAATCTCCAGATTATCGTCAATGGAAGAAAATACGTCCCCCCCGAGCGGATGGAGGACTTTCACCTGCAGCCAGGAGATACCATCATCTTTACCCATCTGGTCGAGGGGGGATGATGAAAAATTTTATAGGATAAAGAGGCAATTGCAAAACCATTTGTCATTCCCGAATGTCTCTATCGGGAATATGGTTTTTCAAGCAGTTAGAACCAGATTATGAACATTAAACTTCGTTTTCCCGCTCAGAATCGTTGCGGGAATGACAAGAATGGGGAGTTTTGCAATTACCTCTAAAGTATTGAAATAATGTATAAATAGTTAGGAGAGAGGATGCACGCTGATTACAGCCATATTTTTAAACTTGCCCAGCCTTATTTGAATGTCCGGAAAAACGACATTCACACCGAGATTGTTTATCGTTCTGCCTGCCGCTTGCTGGAGAGCGAGCCTGGCGATCCCTCGATAATCATACCAGCGGTAATCTGCCATGATATCGGCTGGAGTCAGGTGCCAGAAGAGCTGCACTTGAAGGCATTCGGGCCAAACTCTGATCCGGCGTTGACCCGCCTGCACGAGATTGAAGGGGCAAAACTGGCCCGGGATATTTTACTGGCAATCGCGTATGAACCTCAGAAGTCTGTAGAAATTATTGCTATCATTGAAGGTCATGACACCCGTTCGACGGCCCTTTCAGCCAGCGACAAGATCGTCAAGGATGCCGATAAGCTGTTTCGTTTTGATAAAAGCGGGATGGAAATTGACGCCAACCGTTTTCAAATAAAAATAACCCATCATGCCAATTGGCTGGAGCAGCAGATTGAAAAGTGGTTTTTTACCGAGACCGGGAAAAAGCTCGCCCAGGAAGCGCTTGCCCGGTTTAGACAGTAAAGGGCCAGGCCCAAAAGCATTAAAATACTCCCCAGCCGGACTATTCATACCACGAACTAATCTCTGCAAGCGGCTCACGCTCCGTTTTATAGAGGTTTACCGGCGAGGTCTCATCCGCGTAACCGAGCGCGATGGCAAGAAGTATCTCTTTTTCCTTAGGAATGCTGAGGGCATCGGCAATTTCGTCGGAATAGGCGGTGACAAGCCCGATGGGACACGTCGCCAGCCCTTTTGCCTCGGCCGACAAAAGCAGATAAGAGACGCTAAGGCCCACATCGAGATACCGAAGTCGGGGAAATAATTTATCCATGATGACAATAATTGCGATGGGTGCGCCATAAAAGGAGCAGCTTCCCTGCTCAATAAAGCTGTTAAACTCCATCCCCAACTCTGAAATACGTGGTTTTAACCCCCGAGATGCGCCTCGCGAACGACTTGCATAGCGCTCCGGAAGGGGGTTTGCCGTGCCGGGTCCGCAGGAAACCTTTTGTTCCCCATGCGCCTTTAAGAGCCGTCGGATAAGGCGTTCCTTTTCTTCGCCGTAGGTCACGACAAACTCCCAGGGCTGAAGGTTGATGGCGGAGGGGGCAAGGTGTGCGTACTCAAGCAATTCTTCTACCTCTGCCCGGGAAACTGGTTTATCCAGAAAAACCCGGGCGCTTCTTCTTTGCTTCATGGCGGCAAGCAAATCCATGCTTTCATCCTTTTTTCGAACGGCCGGAAAAACGTTCACGATGAACGGTTTGACCTTCATTTTAAATCATAGTAATACAGAAACCGGCTGAGAACAAGAGCCTTTTAAAATGCGAGGTTATTCAAAATGGAAAGAGCCCTGATCTGGTTTAAGTGCGCCGCCCTGCATGACCCGGTGCGGCCGGTGATGAAAAAACCGGCCCTTATCGGCTGGGAAGCCAAGCAGCGCGATGTTCAACTGGTCATCGAACGGCCCTTCCGGGGCGATGAACTGCTCCTCCGGATGAAAGGCTGGTTCACTGCGGATGTGGAAAACGCGATCGCCATTCTCAAGCAATACGGCAGCCTCCGGGTGCTCAATGACTACGACCTGGTTATAGAGGCAAAAAACATGGCCGATCTGGACGCTCTTTCCAAGAAATTGCAGGAAGTATTCGGCGCAGAAGTATGGGTCGAACATATCACCAGGCAGCGGCTGGAATAAAAGTGATAAGCCCCTGGTCAACCGCTGCACGCCTCCACAGAAAGGTGAATGTCTTTAGCCGGCAAAAGTTGAAAACAACATTTTGATCAGTATTTTCCGCAGCTTTGCGCTGCCTTCTTCCTTAACGGAACTGCAAGTCTGCAAATACAAGTGTTGTAAGTAAAGATTCTGGGACTTTTACTGAATGCCGAATGAAACGTGCAAAGCCTGGCAGCTGATTGTCCAGTCACCTGCAACCGAAAAGAGCTTTGTTCCTAGGGCCTATCAAATAAAAGTTGACAAATGTTGACAGCTGTGAATATGATGCAGTCATGAATAATCGCAAACTTAACATCAACAAAATAGAGGAAAGCGCTGAGCGGCTCGGCTTTAACAAGTCTAAACTTGCAAGTATCGTTGAAGTTTCGAGGGAAACCGTATCGCAATGGTTTAAAGGGGAAAAGTTCCCGCGACCAGACAAGCTGTTGAAGCTAGCCATGGCCCTGGGGCTGAATTTTAATGAGATTGTATCAAGTCTTCCCTCTGAAAATGAACCTGTTGTCGCATTCAGAAAAAAAGGTAATCACAAGATCACAGATCAATATCTTGAGGAAGCCCGCGACACTGGAAGAATTCTGTCCAATCTTATCCCTTATCTTCCCTTTGACAGGCTTACCCGACCAAAAACCCTGATCCACCCCCAGCTTGATTATCCTTATATCCAGCAGGTTGCAAAAAAAACAAGAAGCCAGATTGGCAAGGTTCAGAATGAAGCCATAGAGTTTGAAGATTTAATTAATTTTTTTAACGACCTTAACGCCGTCATCATTCCCGTCCTGTGGGGAAGCAAAGACAGACATGAAAACGCCCTCCACATCTATTTGCCGGCGTCAATGACGACATGGATATATCTGAATCTGGACTGTAATATTCATGATTTCAAATTCTGGATGGCCCATGAGTTGGGGCACGTCTTAGCGCCGGAGTTGCACGACGATAAAGGAGAAGATTTTGCCGATGCCTTTGCCGGGGCCTTGCTTGTTCCCGAGGAAATCGCTGCTATCGAATACCAGCATTTGAGGAAAACAGACAAAATTTCCCTCCAAATCAATCATATAAAATCGGTTGCCGAAAGATTATGTGTGTCTCCGCTGACGGTTTATTTGGAAATCAATAAATATGCCCAACAGTGTAAACTTCCGAACATTGATTTGACAGATCATCAGGAAATATACAAGGCAAACACCAACTTTAATAAGGCATTCAAAACCATCAGTGAATGTCTTTTTAAAGATAAGACACCCGCGCCGGATCAATATATCAGATCCGCCACAGATCATTTCGGCAGTCCTTTTTTTGGTTCCCTGAAGACATATATTAAGGAAAACAGGAAACCGGCAAGTTTTGTCCAGAGCATCCTCAGAATGTCCTTGCTTGATGCCAGGAATATTTATGAGGCGCTCTAACCATGCCTCAGATAAAAATCCTAATAGACTCCAATGTTTATTTCCGTCTTGCCCAAACTATTCATCCCCTTCTTCAGATTGAATTCGGAAAGGAGAGACATTGCCTTTACGTGATCAAGGAGCTTCAAACAGAATATAATAAGAGTCCGCGACTCAAGAGCATGTTCTATTGGGTTAATGAACCTGAATACAAGAAGAACCGGGCCTGTGAACTGAATATTTCGAGAAAAAACAAACAGACAATAACGCAAGTATACGATTTTATAAAGGACTATGCAAAAGATTCATATCCTGGACTTTCAAGGGTGGATATTACCGCGTTGGCGCATGCCTATGTGCTGGATATCCAGATCGTAACCGACGATTCAGATATGTTGGCGTTAGCCGAAGATTTCAACATCAAAACATTAAAAACACTGGATATTCTGAGGCTGATGCTGGATTGCCGGCACATAGACATCACTGTCGTGAGGCAGATTGCATCATATTGGAATTATGCTGAAGATAAACCAAAATCATTTGCATTGGATTATAAAAAGCTATTTAAGGAACTACCGCCCAAATAACCGCCTATCGAAATCCGTATGGTATTATGTAACTAATATCTGATTGACACAAGACGATGACCTTTCTATACTTCGCCAGTTCAGAGACGATTTTTTATCAAAGCATTATGCGATAAGCGACAATGCCTGCCGGCGCCCTCTTTAACCGGCAAAGCACTTTATCCATAAAACCTTTATAGAGACAGGAGTGAAAGGATTCATGCCCAAACTCGATTGGATCGGCAAGAAAGCCGTCGTTAACCATCACCGCGAGGTGCCGTTCCACTTACTGCGCAGCAATGATGACCTCTCCGTGGGCGATCCCGGCAGCGGGAACCTACTCGTGCAGGGAGACAACCTGATTGCGCTCAAGGCCCTATTGCCCTACTACGCCGGGCAGGTGAAGTGCATCTACATCGATCCGCCCTACAATACCGGGAATGAAGGCTGGGTTTACAACGACAACGTGAACAGCCCCGAGATGCGGGAGTGGCTGGGCAGGGCCGTGGGGAAGGAAGCGGAAGATCTTTCACGGCATGACAAGTGGCTCTGCATGATGTATCCGCGCCTGTCTTTGCTGCGAGAGTTTCTGCGCGATGATGGGGCGATTTTTATCAGCATTGATGATAACGAGTATGCAAACCTTTGTTTGTTGATGCGGGAGGTTTTTGGAGAGCAAAACGAAGTTGCCACTTTGGTCTGGGAGAAAGGTAAGAAAGGCGATTCCAAGCTTGTATCCGAGACACACGAATATATTGTGATCTTTGCCCGGAATAAAGGCTATCTAACGTCAAAAAACATCAAATGGCGCAAGAGGAAGGCAGGTGTTGACGCAGTTCTTCAATACTACGCCGATCTTCGTGTCAGCCTTGGAAAGGACCATAGCAGTATTCGTAAGGCCATGATGTCATGGTATCGATCATTCGAGAAGAAAGACCCACGAAAAGCCCATAAACATTACAAATGGTCTGATGACAGGGGGCTTTATTTCGCAGCCGATTTTGCTGGTCCGGATGACGGTAGGGAAAGCCGTCCACGTTATGACATCATACATCCAAGAATGGGAAAACCGTGTGCCAAACCCTCAACGGGCTGGCGTTGGGATGAGGAAACTACACGCAAGGCTCTCGCTGAAACACCACCCCGTATTCACTTTGGCAAGGATGAAACGACAATACCAAACCGTAAAAGCTATCTAAAGGAGGTGGATCAGGAGCCTTTGATGAGTGTCTTTTACAAGGATGGACGAGCCGCTACGCTTGAAGTCGAAGGCATCCTTGGCGCAGGAGCGTTTCCGTTTCCCAAAGACTCCGAATTGCTTGCCGATTTGATTGGTGTCGTTGCCGATGATGACGACATCGTTCTGGATAGCTTTGGTGGATCAGGCACAACGGCCCATGCTGTAATGAAACTTAATCAAGCTGTTGGTGGCAGCAGGAAATTCGTCCTTGTGGAGATGGATAGGGAGGTTTGCCGGACAAAGACCAAGGCACGCTTGGAAAAAGCTATTGCGGGCTATACATACATTCCCAGAAAAGGTAAACCATCTTCTGTTGCAGCGCTCGGTGGCGGTTTTCGCTACTGCGAATTGGGGGAGCCGCTCTTTGACGAACGGGGCAATATCCGTTCCTCGGTATGCTTTTCCGACTTGGCCCGCCATGTCTATTTCACTGAAACCGGTGAACCGCTGCCCACTACAGTCGCTTTGGACAGCCCACTTTTGGGTATCCACAATGGCACGGCGGTCTATCTTCTGTACAACGGCATTTTGAAAGACAAGACGCAGCGGGGCGGTAACGTTCTGACCACGAATATTTTGGGTACGCTACCCGCCCACGACGGATCAAAAGTCATATACGGCACGGCCTGCCGCATTGACCACGAACGGATGCGACGAGAGGGAATCGTCTTCAAGCAGTTGCCATACAAACTGAAAGTGGGGGGCGCATGATTCTGAAGAGATATCAGTCCGACGCGCTGGATTGGTTTGAGAAGTTCCTCAAACGCTGCCGAGAAAGCGGACAGCCGCGGGAAAGCTATGCCCAAACCACGCAGGAGTGGCGCGACATGGCATTGTTCTACCGCCCCTTGCGCACCCTCGAAACAGTTCCTTATGTCTGCGTACGCATTCCCACCGGTGGCGGAAAGACGCTCGTCGCCGGCATGGCCATTGAACGGGTGAACAGGAGTCTGCTGCATGTTCCCTATAGCCTGAGCCTCTGGCTGGTGCCGTCGGAGCCGATCCGCGAGCAGACCCTGAAGGCGCTACGCGACAAGACATCGATTCTCTGTCAGTCGGTTTCGTCGGCACTGGGGGAGTTGACTGTGCTCGACATCGAGGGGGCTTTACGAGTGACCCCGCATGTGCTGAACGGCTCGAACGTGATCATTGTCGCTACGATGCAGGCCTTCAAACAGGAGGAAACGGGGCGCCTGAGCGTCTATAAGCAGAACGGCAGCCTGATGGAGCACTTCGAGGGGATCAGCGATCCTGAAGTGCGCGGAAACGGATCGCTGGTTGATGTGTTGCGACTGCGCAGCCCCTTTGTCATTGTGGACGAGGCCCATAATCAGGGGACGTCTCTGGCCTTTGAAACCCTGGCGCGTTTTGAACCATGTGCCATCCTGGAACTCACGGCGACGCCGGACCGAATCTGGCAACCAAGCAATGTTCTCTTCAGTGTTTCTGCCTCCGTCCTGCACTCGGAAGATATGATCAAGATGCCCCTCACATTGGTGCAGCGGCCCAACTGGCTCGATGCCCTGCGCGATGCGATTGCCTGTCTGAATCAATTGCATCAGGCCGCCGAAGCGGAAAGATCGGCAGGAGGAAACTACCTGCGCCCGATCATGCTGCTGCAAGCAGAGCGCAGGGATGCGGATCACGAAACTTTGACGCCGGAGCGGGTCAAAAAAGCGCTGACGGATGACTTCGGCATTCCCGAACGTGAGATTGCCATCGCCACCGGAACAATGGACGAAATTGCGGATATCAATATCCTGTCCGAAAATTGTCCATTCCGCTTTATCATCACCGTGGACAAACTGCGCGAAGGGTGGGACTGTCCTTTTGCTTATGTGCTGTGCTCGTTGCGCAACACCAGTTCGGCCACGGCGGCGGAACAGATACTGGGGCGCATTTTGCGCCAGCCTTATGCCCAAAAGAAGGACCACCCGGAACTGAACATGGCTTATGCCTATTTGACATCGAGCAACTTTGCCGCCACGGTCGAGAGTCTGAAAGACGGTCTGGTGCGGAACGGCTTTGAACGGCAGGAGGCCAGGGAGCTGATCAACATCCCGGATGGAGCGCAAACCGAAGACCTTTTCAGTCAGCAGCAGACGAGCATTACCTACAGCACACCGGAGCTGCCCGAGACAGAGTCGATTCCTGACACGCTGATGAAAAAGATCGAGATCACCCCGGAGAATGGTTCTATCACGCTGAAGGGTTCTTTTACCGAAACCCAGGTGAAGACTTTGCAGGATGTTTTTCACACGCCAGCGGGAAAGCAGGCCGTGCAGGAGGCCATTACCCGGATGAGGTCGCCCCGCAAGGCCCCTCCCAAGTCACCCGCGGAACAAGGAGAATTGTTCAAGGTACCCCGGCTGCAGTTACGGCAGGGTGGGTTGTGGGAACCCTTCGAGGAAACCCACCTGTTGCAGGGGGACTGGAGCCTGATAGACTATCCTTGCGATCTGCCGTCTTTCAGCAAGGTAAACCAAAACCCTCAAGGCGGCTTGATGTATCTGGAGAAGGAAAAAGTGAAGTTCACCTTTTTTCAGCCCGGCATCGCGGAGCCAGTCTTGTTCGAGTACCAGTCGGGCTGGAGCCAAGCGTCTCTAGTCTATTGGTTGGACCGAAACATTTATGACGAAAACCTGTTGCCGGATGAAAAGGCGGCTTTTCTGAACAAGGCCATCGATTGGCTGAAAGCCAACGGCTTCACGCTGGAAGAACTTGCGTATGCAAAGTTCCGGTTGCGAAACGCACTGGAAGCAAAGATCGGCGAAGCCAAAAGGCTTGCCATGAAGCGGGTTCACCAGGAGCTTTTGCTTACGCCGGAGGAATTTGTTGTCAATGACAGAAACCTGGTTGTGTTTGAACAGGGGCGGTATGCTTATGACTCAATCTATTGCGGATTTACAGAATTGCCCAAGCACTTTTTCCCGCTAATCGGCAATCTGAAGGGAGATGGCGAAGAATTCGAGTGTGCGCTCTTTTTGGCGACGCAGCTTGAAGGGGTCAATTGCTGGGTTCGCAACGTTGAGCGCAAGCCGACGTCTTTTTCACTACAAACCGGCAGTGACCGCTTTTATCCCGACTTTCTCTGTCAGATGGTAAATGGCACTGTTCTGGCCGTTGAATACAAGAACAGTCGTGACTGGGATTTGCCGGAAAATATCGAAAAACGTCAACTCGGTGAACTGTGGGAGCGGCGCAGCAACGGCAGTTGCTTCTTCACTATGCCCAGGGGTAAAGACTTTGAGGAAATTCGGCGTAAGGCTGGGGAGGCGTTGAAAATCAAATAGTCCGTAGATAGATATTATACAAAGTAGATAGATATTATACAAAAAAGTTAGGATTCTCAGCTCGAAGTGGTGATCCTCGCTCTAATTTCGGATAACCATTCTGGATTTGTGCAATCCCCTTTTATTTCTTGATTACATTCGCACATTACCAAAAGAAGGCCCGTACAAAAATTCATCACCCTCGGTTCTCGACTTCAATAATCGTTAGATGGGAACGATTTCCAGTTTCATTGACTTGTAGATAACGTAAAAGTACGGATCAACCGGATGAACCACAATTATGTTTCAGTTGTATTTCTGTTTAAATATTCGAACGATGGCATGTAAATTCGATGTTTTAAAGAAATAAAAGCCATTTTTTGAAAACAAGCAAAAGGCTGCTCATCATACTGTTGTAAGTTATCTTGATACAAAAATGTTCACGATTCAGATATTATCTCTGCACTCACAATAAATAACATAATATATTCAATTACGTACACTGATGGCATGGATATCGCCTATATTATCCACAATTGCCGTGACGCGCGTGATTGGCAAAAAAATTTATCAGGAGGCACAGGTTATGGACCATTCAGTGAAAGTGAAAAAAAGCTTGATGATCTGCTTCATGATCATCGCCATGTTTACAATCTTTGCTCCGGGGCTTTTTGCCTCAGAGGAAGAAAAACCGGCTACGGACGTTACAGTCGCGGTTCTCAGCCAGTACCTGTGGAGAGGCTACGAATTAAGCAGAAACGGAGTAGTGATTCAGCCTTCGCTGACGGTTGGGTATAAGGGTTTTTCCGTTAATATCTGGGGAAACCTGGATGCAAAACCCTATTACAGCGGAGCAGCTCCCGACAAGAGTTACAGCAGCGCGTGGAATGAGACCGATGTTACCTTAGCTTACTCCAAGGCAATGGAACCCTTCACAGTAGGAGGAGGTTACATCTACTACGGCCTGGGCGCACTTAATCAGGATTTGGCGGATCGACTGGATTCCCAGGAGATTTTCGCTTCGCTGGGGCTGAACACCCTCTTGTCGCCGACCTTGACGGTTTACAAGGAAATCGACCACTACCACAACTGGTATATGCTGCTCGGGATTTCGCATGTTTTTGAACTCAGCAAAATAATGTCTTTGAAACTTGCCGCATCGGCGGGCTATTTGTTGAGCAACGATGAAACGACCTATCCGAAATTCGACGGCAATGCCTTGGCGACAACGGATAAGTTCAACAATTTTCATGACGGAAGCGTAACGGCCTCAATGCCGCTCAAGGTCATGAAATATGTAACGGTGACGCCGATTGTTTCTTATGTATTTCCTCTTTCCCGCGATGCGAGAAATGAAATGAAGGGTTTCGGACTGAAGGGAACAGCGACCAACGCCGAGCGGGACAGCTCCTTCCTTTACGGGGGCGTATCAGCGAGCTTTTCCTTCTGAAAAGACGGCCATAAAATGATGGCAGCAAAAAGATTGGCACAATGAAGAAAACGGTCCCTCCTCGGATGCGGCAATGCTCGCCTGCCCCCTTAGGAGGGACCGATATGAAACCCGCTTACAAATTTTCAGCGGGTGATGTTCCCGACCACCAGATGGGGTTAGTAGTTTTCAGCCAACTCTTCAAAATAGGCCTGGGGATGCTGACACGCAGGGCAGATTTTAGGGGGCATCTTGCCCTCAAAAATATAACCGCAATTCCGGCAGTGCCATCTCACGGCTTGCTCCTTGCGGAAGGCCTTCCCGGACTCGACATTCGCCAGCAGCCTTCGGTAGCGCTCCTCATGAAACTTTTCCACCTTAGCAATCTGCTCGAAAGAACGGGCAACTTCAGAAAAACCCTCTTTTTTTGCCGTTTTTGCGAAGTCTGCATAGAGGGTGGTCCACTCCATTTTTTCGCCGTCCGCCGCTGCGGCAAGATTCTCCTTTGTTGTGCCTACCATTCCCGCCGGATAGGCAGCGGTAATCTCCACTTCGCCGCCCTGCAGGTGCTTGAAAAATACCTTGGCGTGCTCCTTTTCGTTATCCGCCGTCTCCGTAAAAAAGGCCGCGATCTGTTCGAAGCCTTCCTTCTTCGCCGCGCTGCTGAAATATGTGTAACGGTTTCTCGCCTGCGACTCTCCAGCGAAGGCTGCCAGCAAATTCTTTTCCGTTTGCGATCCCTTGAATTCCTTTGCCATTTTATACCTCCTGATTGTTAAATGAGTACAAACTGTTTTTTCTGCCGCCCGATTACGCCTTACCTTCTTTGGGGCTGGCAAAGGCGGCCTTCTCGACCTTTTCTCACATAAGCCCTTTCAGGTCAAGCCGGCAAATTTTCAGTTAAAAGTTTACTGATAGGGTCAGGATAGTCTCCCGGGACGGGGCACGACCGGCAAAGACAAAATAATCAGTAATCCAGTTGAAACGCTGGTCGAAGAGGTTGCGGCATTCAAGGTTGACGCTGCCTTTCCTGCCGGGGAATTCGTAACCGATTTTGACGTCGGTAATCCAGATGTCTTCATCGTCTCTACTGATCGCTTCAAATCGCGAATGGCGCCAGGTCTCCGATATACCCGCCGAAAATCCCAGCGCATGGACATACTTCAGGCCAGCCGTGACTCTGTGGTCTTCCCGGTTGGCCTCCGGCAGACTTTCGTCTTGCAAGTCCTGATAGCGATAGCTCGCTGCCAGCCCCACACCATGCCATAGGAGCTGATTGATCACCACTTCCGCTCCTTTCATACGGCCCCTCTCCCGCTGCTCTACGATTGCCGTAGAAGCATCGATCAACTGATGCGCATACTCCTTTTCCAGGTAGAAACCGCCTATGGACAAGAATCCCGATCTCCATTCCCTCTCCCAAGTGAGATCTCCTTCCCTGATGGCTGCCCCCTGAAAGTTGTTGCGCAGTACCGTGATACCACCGATGTCCATCGGATCGATTCTGCTTGTAATATAGGGCAGCAAATAGCGAAATGCGGCCAGTCGGAAGGTGTCCTGAGCGGTCGGGGTAAAAATGATGCCGAAACGGGGATTGAATTCGTTAAGCGTCCAAGCCGTTTTGTAAAGGGGGTCACTGTTCTCCATCCGATCAAAGTATAGCGCACCCTCGGCGCTCAAGTATCTATTGATCTTCCAAATATCCTGAAGGTAGTAGCTCTGAGAGCTCCGACTCGTCTCGGTTTGAATCGGATTCCGATAAAGGTTGATGCTGACATCGGTCAGGATACCACCGGTTTTCACCTGATTAACATCTGCCGAGCTGACTCCTTCCAAATCGTTTTCTCCCCAATACTGGGCGCATCCAAGTATCAACTGATGCGCCCCAGCCTTGAAGAGAAACTGACCCTGCATCTGGCGGTAAGGCGTCTCATTCCATCCGGAAAATAGTGTCTTTCCAATTGCGGTCATGGGCGGTGGTCCAGAGAGGTCCTGGCTGAAACTCCTCAGATCGTGGATATCAGTGGTTGAACTCAACCGACTGAAATGCAGCAGCACATCCGAACGGGGTGAAAAATGGTGGTGGTATCC
Source organism: Syntrophales bacterium (assembly GCA_023229765.1). NCBI lineage: Bacteria > Pseudomonadati > Thermodesulfobacteriota > Syntrophia > Syntrophales > Syntrophales bacterium. Next base: position 32,691 of record JALNYO010000028.1, read on the forward strand.
CAGTTCGACACGGCTCAAGCTGTTTTCCGTCCAGGCATCCGGTTCCTGCAGCGCGTCCCATTCGTAGCGCGGGTAGCCGGTATCTTTTTGTTTCGACTTCTGACTTGAGTAAACAGCCATTAAACCGTCTTTCATTGTTGGATCCCATTTCCCGTAAACGGCAAAATTGCCGGCACGTTCGCCGTTCGTGCTGCGCCAACCGTCCGTCTCCTGATAAAGGCCACCCGCCGCCAGGGCCAAGTTCAGAGCGGGAATGGCGCCATCGAGAAAGACTTCACCCCCGCTGGTCTGCATTTCGCCGAACGAGCCACTTACGGTCGCATGAACGGCGGGTTTTTCAAAGAATGCTGTGTATTCATTGAATGTGTTGAATGTGTTGACGTTGGCCGGTTGCAGTAGGCGCGACAGCAGCGATTCCCCGGCGAAGGCCCAAGAGCGGTCATCAGCATCCCGCAGGGCGCCGGACAAAAAGAGATGTCCTCCGGAATTATTGTAATCCTGCTTGATGGAAGCCATCGCCTTGTTTTTTGCCCAGGCGGAAAGGCCGAGTTGGTTATAAAGGACTGACAGATCAATGTTCTTCGAAGCCAGATCCCGGTCGAGCAGAAAGCGTGAGCGGTACACGGCCCGATTGTCGTTGAGCGACACTGCCCGGTTAATCGCGGCGATGGCCTCCGTCGGCCGGTTGAGGTCGCGCAGGATGAGCGCCTGGTAGAATTCGGGGGTAGGGTCACGGGGATCGAGAATAGCCGCTGTTTTGAGTACATCCAGGGCCTTGTCAAAACGTTCGAGCTGATAGAGCATTTTCCCCCAGTAGCTCAAGAATAGCGACCGCCGTGGTTCGAGGAGAACGGCAGTTGTGATCTCTTCCAGGACCTGCGCAGAATCGCCCTTCCGCATATACGCGAGTCCCAACCCCATGTGCGGCTCACCAAGGGAGGGATCGAGTTCGGACGCTATTCGGAAAGCGGCAATGGCCTCATCGGTACGCCTTCCAGCCAGAAGTACAAATCCCTCGAGGTTGTAAACATTACCATTTTGCGGGGCGAGCCGTCGAGCCTTTTCCAAATTTTCCAAAGCCTGATCGGTCAGCTCCATGCCAAATTGAAGCCGGGCAAGATTGACAAGAGCAAGAACATTTTCACCGTCAAGGCGGAGCGCCTGTTTGAATGATTTCAGTGCGCGGTCCATGTCGAACGCGGCCTGAAAAGCGTAACCCTGAATGATGAAGGCGTTGGCCGAATCCGGCGCGGCTTGTACCGCCTTGTCGGCGGCTTGCAGCGCCTCCGCTTTTCGACCAAGAATAATGCGGGTAAGGGCCAGCAGACTCCACCCGGAAGCCTCTTCGTGATTGCGCAAAGTGAAATCCGCCATTTGCCGTTCGGTCTGTTTCACATTTCCCGCTTGAAGGTCCGCCAAGGCCACCCGAACCTCCGAAGGAACACCGCGGTCATCAAAAAGGGGCGGAACCGGGATCGTCCACTGAACGGCATCTTCCGGGGTCAGAAGTATGCTCTTGGTTATCGGTTTGCCAGGTCGGGCAACCGCCTGTTCACCAGTTCGGACGTCTATAGAACTTAAATCGTTACTTGCAGTGATTCTCCCTTCCAGAACGGCTACGGTTGCAACCCCGTCATCGCTCAATTTCAAATCGAGTTCGGTACCCCGAACGCCCGCGACCATGCCGAACGCCTCAATATCTATCCGTGTATTCCTGTTCTTGTTGCGGAACCATCCCTCGCCAGCATTCAGCATATAACGGGAGCTCGATACATTTCTGATAGTTTTTACAACAACATTCCGGATCAGGTTCCAACCGGCATTTTCGGCAACATCCTTCAGGGTAAAGCGGGAATTACGATTTAATTGCAGGAGGGTTTCATCTGACAGAACGATGGCGATCCACCCATCGGCTCCCGTGCGGATGACATCGCCATGGTTAAGAATCTGACCCGGTACGACCGCCTTGGGGGTCATGCTGATAATCTCGACTTGACCGCGTGTATGAATGACCTTCCCCGCGGGAACATCGGCAGCCCAAGCTCCATTAAATTGAAGCAGCCAGCAGAAACATCCTGCTAAAAATATGAAGTACCTTTTATGGATGCAATTTTTCAATACTTTTCCACTCCCAAATTATTTACTGCTGTCGCATCTCCGCCGCCTTCTGCAAAATGTAAAGCACCTCCGCCATGCCGATTCTGTGGTCGCCATTGACATCTGCTTCGTTGTAAATCGGCTGGGCAAGCGCCATGTTATTCATAACCTGTATGGCCAAAACGGCATCAATCAAGTCCACATTCTTATCGTTGTTGACATCCCCGGAAGTGACAATGAACAACGTAATCACTGAATGTATCGTGGCTTCATTGCCAACGATATCATTAGCTTTTACAGAAATGGCATTGTCTCCCTCGGCCAAATTGGTCGTTGTCACTGACCATGTTGTTTCGGTAGGATACGTAACCGTTCCTACAGAAGCGGTGGGACAGACAACCGCGACTTTGGCACTTGCTTCCCTCGTACCGGTCAGGGTCTGGTCTGTCTGACTGGTCGGACTTTGCACCGGATTCAGACTAAACACCGGCGCCGTCTGATCGAGCGTGATCGTTCGCGTCTCCGTCGTCTGGTTCCCAGCATTGTCCGTCGCGGTCACCGTAAGCGCATTCGCCCCGGCAACCAACGTGACGGTATCGCTGAATGCCCCATTGACGCCGATCGTCGCATCCTTCCCATTCACCGTCAGCGTTTTCACCCCCGACGTCACATCGGTCACTATACCGGCGACATTCAACGTCGGGTTGTTCGTGTAAGCCCCATCCGACAACATCGAAAGCGTCAGAACCGGCGCGACCGTATCCAGAGTAACTGCATAGGTGTACGTCTGTGACCAGTTCCCCGCACTGTCCTTAAACTGGATATAAAGCGTCCGTAAACCGGCGCCCGTTCCAAGATCCCAAGGCAAGCTGCTCGAGTATGCCTGTTCTTCTCCCCAGATGGCTCCGTCATTGCTCAAACGTAATTTTACGATATCCTGAGCTGACGTAGCAAACGTCAAAATAGCAATATTGTTGTTGGTATACGAGCTACCGTCATTCACTATTCCCTCAATCAGCGGCGCTGCCGTATCCACTACCCAGGTCGCCGTGGTTGCCGAAATCTCCGCCTGCCAATTCCCTGCCGCATCCCTGCCAATTACGTATACCGTATGACTCCCTTCCGATATAGCAGTCAAGATTATAGGGTCGGTCGCAGCCGCCTCTTGGGAATAGCCGCCGTTGTCCAGCTTATACCGGTAAGCAGTCACACCGGCACCGGCAATATTCAAGATTGCGCCGGTAAGCTTCGTCGGTGATCCCGGCAATCCGGAAATCTCTGCCACAGGAGGCGTGATGTCGTAAATAATATTTCTCTGCACTATCGTCTGGTTGCCGACTGTATCGGCAGCGGTTGCTATCACCGCATAGGTCTTCTCCACCGCCAGGGTGATCGCCTGCTCAAAGGCGCCGGCTGTTACCGCAGGAGAAAAAGTGTTTGTCCCATCGGTAAGCGTGAGTGCAACTGCCGTAAGATCCACGACCGTACCTTTAATAATCATGCTGCCCTGGTTGGTTCTGATATCCTGAGCGGGAACGGTTATCGCCAATGAGGGTCCCTGATTGTCATAGGTCACGGACCTTTTGCCTGCACCCTTGTTGCCGACACGATCCGTCACCGCTATGTCGATCGTGTTTACGCCGTAGGTCAGCGTCAACGACAGATTGAAGTTATTGCCGCTCATCGTCGCCGCCTGCGCAACGCCGCCGTTTAACGTTATCTCAACGGTCGAGGTCTCGTCCACGCTCCCCGTCACCGTCACATCCGAAACCCCTGTCTTGCTGTTGTCCGTAGGCGCGGTTATCGTCAAAGCTGGCGCCGTCTGATCGAGCGTGATCGTTCGCGTCTCCGTCGTCTGGTTCCCGGCATTGTCCGTCGCGGTCACCGTAATCGCATTCGCCCCGGTAACCAAAATGACGGCATCACTGAATGTCCCATTGACGTCGATCGTCGCATCCTTCCCATTCACCGTCAGCGTCTTCATCCCCGACGTCGCATCCGTCACCGAACCGGCAACATTCAACGTCGGATTGTTCGTGTAGGACCCATCCGACAACGTCGAAACCGTCAGAACCGGCGCCGCCGTATCCAGAGTAACTGCATAGGTGTGCGTCTGTGACCAGTTGCCCGCACTATCCCTGAACTGGATATAAAGCGTCCGTGAACCGGCGCCCGTCCCAAGATCCCAAGTCAAGCTGCTCGCGTATGCCTGTTCTTCTCCCCAGATGGCCCCGTCATTGCTCAAACGTAATTTTACGATATCCTGGGCTGACGTAGTGAACGTCAAAATAGCCATATTGTTGCTGGCATACGAGCTACCGTCATTCACTGTCCCTTCAACCAATGGCGCTGCCGTATCCACTACCCAGGTTACCGCTGTCGCCAACCCCTCTGCCTGCCAATTCCCCGCAGCATCCTTGCCGATAACATAAACCGTATGACTGCCATCGGATAGAGTGGCCAAGGATATTGGATTGGATGTCGCCGCCTCTTGTGAGTAGCTGCCGTTATCCACCTTATACCGGTAAGTAGTCACACCGGTACCGGCAATATTCAAGGTTGCGCCCGTAAGCATGGTCGGTGATCCCGGCAATCCGGAAATCTCTGCCACAGGGGGCGTTGTATCCAGCATGATCGTCTTTTCAAGAGCAGTCTCATTCCCCGCCGCATCGATGGCTCTGAAAACAATGGCATTGTTCCCCTCAGTTAGACTGGATATCGTCACGCTCCAGGAGGTATCCGTAGAATAAGTCACTGTCCCTATGGTAGCCGTTGGACAGGTTACCGTTACAACGGTGTTCGTCTCTCTGGTTCCCGTCAGGGTCTGACTCGATTTATTCGTCAAGGTTGCAAAGGCATCTACGGACATCTCCGGCGGCGTGATGTCGTAAATAATATTTCTCTGCACTATTGTCTGGTTGCCAATTGCATCGGCAGCGGTCACTGTCACCCCATAGGTCTTCTCCACTGTAAGGGTGATCGCCTGCTCAAAGGCACCGGCTGTTACCGCAGGAGAAAAAGTGTTTGTCCCATCGGTAAGCGTGAGCGACACGGTAGTCAGATCAGTCACCGTGCCCTTGATGATTATGCTGCCCTGGTTGGTCCTGATATCCTGAGCGGGAACGGTTATCGCTAATGACGGCCCCTGATTGTCATAGGTCACCGTCCTTTTCCCTGCGCCCTTGTTGCCGGAACGATCCGTCACCGCGATGTCGATCGTGTTTGCGCCGTAGGTCAGCGTCAACGATAGATTGAAGTTGTTGCCGCTCATCGTCGCCGCCTGCGCAACGCCGCCGTTTAACGTTATCTCGACGGTCGAGGTCTCGTCCACGTTCCCCGTCACCGTCACATCCGAAACCCCTGTCTTACAGTTGTCGGCCGGCGCGGTTATCGTCAATACCGGCGCCGTCTGATCGAACGTGATCGTTCGCGTCTCCGTCGTCTGGTTCCCGGCATTGTCCGTCGCGGTCGCCGTAATCGTATTCGCCCCAGTAACCAAAATGACGGCATCGCTGAATGCCCCATTGACGCCGATTGTCGCGTTCTTCCCGTTCACAGTCAACGTCTTCACCCCCGACGTCGCATCCGTCACCGATCCGGCAACATTCAACGTCGGATTGTTCGTGTAAGACCCATTCGACAACGTCGATACCGTCAGAACTGGGGCCACCGTATCCAGAGTAACCAAATAGGTGTACGTTCGTGACCAGTTGCCCGCGCTATCCTTGAACTGGACATAAAGCGTCCGTACGCCGTCGCCCGTCCCAAGATTCCACGTCAAATTGTTCGCGTACGCCTGTTCTTCTCCCCAGATAGCTCCGTCATTGCTCAAATGTATTTTTACAATATCCAAGGTCGATGGGATAAACGCCAAAGTAGCCGTATTCTTCATGGCATATGGACTACCGTCATTCACTGTCCCCTCAACCAGCGGCGCTGCCGTATCCACTACCCAGGTCGCCTTGGTTGCCGAAATCTCCGCCTGCCAGTTCCCTACCGCATCCCTGCCGATAACATAAACCGTATGACTGCCATCGGAAAGAGCGGTCAAGGTTATAGGATCGGTCGCAGCCGTCTCTTGCGAGTAGCCGCCATTGTCCAGTTTATAGCGGTAGGCCGTCACATCTGCACCGGCAATATTCAAGGTTGCGCCGGTAAGTTTCGTCGGCGATCCCGGCAATCCGGAAATCTCCGCCACCGGAGGTGTTGTATCCAGAGTAATCGATCTATCAAGGGCGGTCTCATTTCCCACGGCATCCACGGCTTTGAAAACAATGGCATTGTTCCCCTCAATCAGACTGGATATCGTCACACTCCAGGAGGTATTCGTAGGATAAGTTATCGCCCCTACCGTAGCCGTTGGACAGGTGATTGTTAATGTGGTGTTGGCTTCTTTCGTTCCCGTCAACGTCCGACTCAATTGATTCGTCAAGGTCGCAAAGGCATCGATCGTCATCTCAGGCGGCGTAATGTCGTAAATGATATTTCTCTGCACTATCGTCTGGTTGCCCACTGCATCAGCAGCGGTTACCGTCACCGCATAGGTCTTCTCCACCGCCAGGGTGATCGCCTGCTCAAAGGCGCCGGCTGTTACCGCAGGAGAAAAAGTGTTTGTCCCATCGGTAAGCGTGAGCGACACGGTAGTCAGATCAGTCACCGTGCCCTTGATGATTATGCTGCCCTGGTTGGTTCTGACATCCTGAGCGGGAACGGTTATCGCTAATGACGGCCCCTGATTGTCATAGGTCACCGTCCTTTTCCCTGCGCCCTCGTTACCGGCACGATCCGTCACCGCTATGTCGATCGTGTTTACGCCGTAGGTCAGCGTCAAGGGCAAGTTGAAGTTCTTGCCGCTCATCGTCGCTGACTGGGCAGCGCCCCCGTTTAACGTTATCTCGACGGTAGAGGTCTCGTCCACGCTTCCCGTCACCGTCACATCCGAAACCCCGGTCTTGCTGTTATCGGCAGGTGCGGTTATCGTCAACACCGGCGCCGTCTGATCGAGCGTGATCGTTCGCGTCTCCGTCGTCTGGTTCCCGGCATTGTCGGTTGCTATCACCGTAAGCGTGTTCTCCCCGGCAACCAACGTGACGATATCACTGAACGTCCCGTCAACGCCGATCGTCGCCTCCTTCACGTTCACTGTCAGCGTCTTCATCCCCGACGTCGCATCCGTCACCGATCCGGCAACATTCAACGTCGGATTGTTCGTGTAAGACCCATCCGACATGGTAGAAAGCGCCAGAACCGGCGCCATCGTATCCAGATTAACTGTATAACTATGCGTATGAGACCAATTGCCGGCGCTGTCTTTAAACTTCACGTAAATAGTCTTTGCACCGTCGCTCGTCCCAAGATTCCAGGTCAAACTGCTCGCGTACGCCTGTTCTTCTCCCCAGATGGCCCCGTCATTGCTCAAACGTAATTTTACAACATCCGCGGTCGATGGAGTGAACGTCAATATAGCCGTATTCTTCATGGCATATGGACTACCGTCATTCACTGTCCCCTCAACGAGCGGTGCAATCGTATCCACTACCCATGTTACCGATGTCGCCAATTCCTCCACCTGCCAGTTCCACGCCGCATCCCTGCCGACCACGTAAACCGTATGACTACCCTCCGACATAGCAGTCAAGATTATAGGGTCGGTCACCGCTACCTCTTGTGAGTAGCTGCTGTTGTCCACCTTGAACCGATAGGCAGTCACACCGGCACCGGCAATATTCAAGGTTACGCCCGTAAGCTTCGTCGGCGATCCCGGCAATCCGGAAATCTCCGCCACAGGCGGCGTTGTATCCAGAGTGATCGATCTATCAAGGGCGGTCTCATTCCCCGCAGCATCCGCCGCCTTGAAAACAATGGCATTGTTCCCTCCAGTCAGACTGGATATCGTCACGCTCCAGGAGGTATCCGTAGGATAAGTCACTGTCCCTATGGTAGCCGTTGAACAGGTAACCGTTATAATGGCGTTCGTCTCTCTGCTTCCCGTCACGGTCTGACTCGATTTATTCGTCAAAGCCACTAAGGCATTGACGGCCATCGCAGGCGGTGTGATATCGTAGATAACATTTCTCTGCACTATCGTCTGGTTTCCCACTGCATCGGCAGCCGTCACCGTCACCGCATAGGTCTTCTCCACCGCCAGGGTGATCGCCTGCTCAAAGGCGCCGGCTGTTACCACAGGAGAAAAAGTGTTTGTCCCATCGGTAAGCGTGAGCGACACAGTAGTCAGATCAGTCACCGTGCCCTTGATGATTATGCTGCCCTGGTTGGTTCTGACATCCTGAGCGGGAACGGTTATCGCCAACGACGGCCCCTGATTGTCATAGGTAACGGTCCTCTTTCCCGAACTGTTGTTACCTGCACGATCCGTAACTTTTACATCGATCGTGTTTACGCCGTAGGTCAGCGTCAACGACAGATTGAAGTTGTTGCCGCTCATCGTCGTCGCCTGCGCAACGTCACCGTTTAACGTTATCTCGACGGTTGAGGTCTCGTCCACGTTCCCCGTCACAGTCACATCCGAAACCCCTGTCTTGCTGTTGTCGGCAGGCGCAGTTATCATCAAAGCCGGCGCCGTCTGATCGAGCGTGATCGTTCGCGTCGCCGTCGTCTGGTTCCCAGCATTGTCGGTCGCGGTCACTGTAAGCGCATTCGCCCCGGCAACCAACGTGACGATATCACTGAATATCCCGTCAACGCCGATCGTCGCGTCCTTCCCATTCACCGTCAGCGTTTTCCCTCCCGACGTCGCATCCGTCACCGAACCGGCGACATTCAACGTCGGATTGTTTATATAAGCTCCATCCGGCAACGTCGAAAGCGTCAGTACCGGGGCCACCGTATCCAGAGTAATCAAATAGGTATACGCTTGCGACCAGTTGCCCGCGCTATCCTTAAATTTTGCGTAAAGAGTTTTTGAGCCGTCACCGGAAGCAAGCGTCCATGTTCCCACTGTTGCGTAGGCCTCGGCATCCGACCAGGTTACGCCATCGTTGGAAAACCTCATCTGAACCACGCTACCGGCATCGGTTGCGGAAATCGCAATGGTGACCGTCCCGTTATTCGCGAGAACAGCCCCCCCACTCATGGAGACGGAACCTACCGGTGGGGAAATGTCGGCAAAGGCCGCCGAAACGCTCTTGTCCGCATCCATCGCAACGTCGCAGGCGGATGCCGTGCCGGAACATGCGCCCGACCAGCCGGCAAAGGTGAATCCTGAATCGGGCGATGCGGTAAGGGTAACCGCCGTGCCTGAATTGTATGTTTCCGTGCAATCAACACCGCAGTTTATCCCCGCAGGATTGCTTGTTACAGTCCCCAAGCCGTTCCCCGTTTTCGCGACCGTCAAGGCAGCGGTCAACGGCAACATAGAGATGTCCACGACGGTCTCCTGTCCGGCCTGTACCTGCACATTCGGTATCGTTGCGCTCTGGTATCCGTTAGCTTCCGCCTGGACACTGACCGTGCCGGCCTCCACCTTAAGTATAAAATCGCCATTGCTGCTGATCGCGCTTCCCAGGCTTGCCAGTATGGCCGCGCCGGAGATCCGCGCCTGCGCCGTATCACTCAGGATAATTCCCCGAATGGTTCCTATATCGGGGGCCACCGGCCGGTAAATCCGCAAATCATAATTCGTCTCAGCGCCAAACACAGCGGCGTCGTATTGCCGGACCCTCACATAATAGATACCCTTTTCAGGGGCCGTCCAGGAGAGCAATTCATCCTGTCCGTTGAACCCATCATCAACCGAGGTCAGCAACGTTTCCCCATCGGTATCGTACAGGTCAAGGACAACGTCGGCATATTGGCCCAGATTCGAGGCCTTGATTTCGTAAACGATCCCTGCATGGGCGTAAAATTTCGCCCAATCTTCGTCACCGGTCGCGTGAAAGTTATGGATTTGCGGATAGTCGTGATTCAGGACAATGACACTGGCCTTGGCATCACTGTCGTCGATTTCGTAATTGTCCTCGCCTGTATAGACGGCCACGGTGCCGGACGTGGCCGACGTCTCTCCGTCCGTGCCCTCAACGTAATAGCTCAAACCAGATTTGACCACCTCATTGCCGGGAATGGTCGCTTCCAGGAAATCGCCGGATTTGGTCATGGTGAGAGCTGTCCAATCGTTTTTCTCACCTGAGCGGTAGTAAAGGGTGGCCTGAGAAAGGGGAACTCCTTTCAGAACGGATATTTTGACGACCAGCGGCTGGCCCTGCGTCCAGGAGATCGGCAACTCTGGATAGGCATCGCTTCCTTCTGCCAGGAAAAACGATGAAAAGTGATTCGTCGAAAACTTGAATTCCTTGGTCAGGAGATCGACAAAGCCCTGAACCAGACGGATGAGGCCATCGTCTCTGCGGTAGTAAACCCGCAAACGCCTCTGTGAAGCATCGCTTATTTCCTTATGGTTGTAGCCTATGGCCATCTGAACCGGTTCTGTAAAGGCCTTCGTGCCGTTCTCGAGCGATACATCAAAACCGATCCCCATTGGCGTTATCCCTGGCAGCGCCGCCAATTCACTTTCCGGCTTCCTCACCACCAGATTCGTATCGCTCACTACGGCGCTGGCGGGTAGTTTAAGGGTAACGCCCATGGCAAGCTCAAGTTCGACATCTTTCCCCTTCTCCAGCGATTCAGTGACAAGCTGATCTGACGACATGGACATCGGTTGCGTCGAGGGATTGCTTTCCGGCAGGGAGGTAAGGACGTTGCCCTGACCGTCTTCCACCATGATATAGTACTCAATGCCGTTTACAGTATGCTCCGCAGGTATCCAGGCTTGATGGACATTATCGACGAGGTCCATAACAGTCTGCTGAAACACCGTCTCTCCAATGCCCCGGAAGTATAATTTTGCAATTAAATCCGGATACTTCTTCGTATACACTTCCGCCGCTCTAATTTTAATGTTGACCGGCCTGCTGACCAGCGTCTTATTCTTTTGAATGTAAAGCACGCCTCTGGGGCGGGCAAAGGCAATGGCAGATTCATTGGTGCTTGCATCTCTATATTTCGCATAGATATATTTGGTGCCGTCCCCTTTGAACTCCTTTGTTGCCGCAAAGGTTTCCCAACTGGCAGGAGGTGGAAATTCGGGGTCTTCAGTGATTTTCATATCGATTGGCGGACCATCAGCGCCAAGCGAAAGGGTCAGCACGGGATTTTTAACCGTGCCTGAGCGTTTAAGTATCGAGATAAATGGATTTGTGGGGCCAAGAATTACTGCGCCGGCATATGGGAGGAGTGTTGAGAAATTCGATATTCCCTTCACTAGGTCATCATACTTATCATATACATCCATATCAATGTCTGATGCATTGATCGTTCCCCACCAGTTATCGGTTGTATCCAGTGTAGTCCCCGATCCGCCAGAGTAAGAAAGGTCATAGGATGTGTTGCCGTAGAGATTGTTATTATGAATTGTCCAGTTCGAATTGGACACGGAAATACCGGAAGAACTATTGCCAGTAATCGTATTTGTAGACACAGAGCCAGACCCGCTACCTAAAGAAAGTCCGGAACCTGCATTGTTACGTATCGTATTGCCGGAGATTGTTTGCCCGCTCCCCGAACCAACGCTAATCCCTCCATTATTCGATTCAACCGTGTTGTTTTGGATAGTAATGTTTTGACCCTGTACGATATTAACGCCATTACCCGTGTTGCTTTGGATGGTATTACCACTGATAACGGTCGGTTGACCATCACCAAAGACTTGAATCCCTGAGGAAGCATTGTTCTTAATAGCGTTGTTCTGGATAGTGGCATGGGCCGACGGACCGAAACCTCCGCCCCCAAGATTGATACCACAATCACCAGTATTGTTGATTACGGTATTGCTGTCGATGACAACATTGGCAGTGTTGTAGTGGACCTTAATTCCGCCAGCACCACCTCCGTAGCCGGAACTCCCAGAGTTACTGTCAACGGTATTGTTACTAATGGTAATAACGGCCGAGTTTCCGCCAACATGGATGCCACCCGCTCCGCTATCGTTACCATTGCCAGTATTATTGGTGATTGTATTGCCATCAACCAAAGTGGACGCGCTTATGGACCTGAGGGTTATGCCACCCCCTCTTTGCTCACCAGCGTTGTTCGACAGAACATTGCCTTTGATAATAGCACTCCCACCGTCAATGGCAATACCGCCGCCAGTAATACTATAGCCGTTACCAATTTTTTGGCTGTGGTGGATATTATTATTGGTAATCCGAATATTCGGCGGATTGGTTGCGTATATGCCCGCACCTTTGGTATAGGCTATCTCGCAGTTGTCGATAAAGGGAGCAGCGCTTTCCACGATCACAGCATCCGGTACTGAACCGCCACCGGCATACTCGATTTTGCAGTGCTGCAAAATGCTGCCGCCAGTATAGTTGCCGGAATCATCAAAGGTAGCGTCAATGCTTGAATCGGTGAATTTGATGAATCCCCAGCTTCCTGCCACGGGACTCGCCAGACTGGAGGTGAAGACGACCTTGTTTTCACTCGTCCCTCTGGAAATCAACGTCCCGTCCACCTGAATGGCCTTGCCGCTGTCGATCTTTATGGTAACACCCGACTCAATAGTTAAAGTAAGGCCGGAGGGAACTATGAGATTATCGTGCATCACAAAGGTAAAGCCCTGTAATAATGTCAAATCCGATATGAGTTTGCCGCCAATGGGAATAGCGGTAGGCGAGTTAGGGTCAATAGCTGTCACTCCGATAGAAACCTGATTGGTGATCCCCAGATTGTCAGTTATACGGAACGTGGCAGTATAGTTCCCTGACGTGGAATATGTATGGGTGCTATTACCTGTGTTGGTGGAGTTCCAATCAAATGTCCCGTCTCCATCAAAATCCCATTCATATTTGGCAATGGAGCCGTCGCTATCTGTACCTGACCCAGTAAAGGTAGGTGTAAACGGTATGTTACCAAAGAAGGGGGATACGTTAGCTGAGATACTGGGAACATTGTTGGAAGTACCGCCTGCCGACATAAGGACACTGCCCAGGTTGATCGTCCCCTTGGTCAAATCATCATTACTGTCGTAAACATGAGCCGATATCTCCACTGCATTAGTTGTACCCCACCAGTTATCGGTCGCATCCAGCGTAGTCCCCGATCCGCCAGAGTAAGAAAGGTCATAGGATGTGTTGCCGTAGAGATTGTTATTATGAATTGTCCAGTTCGAATTGGACACGGAAATACCGGAAGAACTATTGCCAGTAATCGTATTTG